>NZ_JAJJIB010000010.1:0-121785 GCF_020905435.1 Microbacterium sp. F2E
CCACGGGAGATCCCCAAATCGGCCGCGATCGCTTTCAGCGTCGCGCCCGGCGTGGACTCGTACAAATCCACCGCACGCTGCCGGAACTCGTCCGTATAGTTCTTCCTTGCCATCCCTCAGATTCTCGCTTCCCCAGCATCGTGCTGGAATCAGCGTGTCCAAGATCAGGGGTCAAGGTCCCTGAGCGATGGACATTCTGACCTTGCTGACTACATCCTCGAAACGCATACATCCTCCGAGGGGCACATTATCGCGCTCAGGGGCAGAGACCACGCGCGGCGTCTGTTGCAGCAGCGTCAGGCGATCTTGACTGGCTCGCGTGCAGTGTTGGTGTCAGCGTTCGGTCGCCTGAGGGCCTTCTGACAGCGCGTCGTGAGGGAGCTGAAGATAGATGTCACCTTCGTCCCCCTCTCCGTCGAGCGGAGACCCCTCTCCAACGATGATGCGCGGCGAGTCAGCGAGCTCGCGGATCAATCGCAGTACGTCTCCACCGACTCGATCGAGCTCGGCCCGCAGGTCGCGAACCGACTCCCCATCGACGACAACGCCCAACCCGATCTCGCTCGACAGCTGAACCTGCCGATCCTGCACCCGCGCAAGGTGTTCCAACACTTGAGGGAGGAGTCTCCGGGCATCGGCCCGAGCGCGCAGATGTCTCGCCATGCTCACGTACCCGGGGTTGCCGGCTTCGCCGATCGAAGCCACGGCATCAATCTGGGCGTCGGTGGGAGCGCCGTGCGCGTCCGCGAGTAGTGCGTCCGACATCGAGGAGAGTTGTTCGCGGTAGGCGTTGCCCTGTTCTCGAAGCATTTCCAACTTCAGCTGCAGTGTCTCAGTATCGGACTTTGCCCGCACTCGCGACTCGGATCGAAGCTTGCTCACAGACGAGAGCAGCCACCACGCGGCCGTTACAACGAACAAGATCCATCCAAGCCACGAGGGCAGATCAGCCGGTAGTTCAATCCCCATATGGGAACCCTAGATGCTGGCACCACGCACGCATCCGCCTTCGAGGGGAACGCGTCGGACCGGTTCACGTCGCGCCGGTCCGTACGGCGCTCGACATGCACCACGCGATGCGGCGTGCGTCCGTGCGTTCATTGCCGCGCAGCCATCGCCCCCAGGGTCATGGTCGGCTAGCAGTCTCGCGGAAACGGCCGTGGCATGGAGGTGTCGAACCGCTTGTGGTCAATAGAGTGACCGCATGGCGCTGACGCAATCTCAGGAAGTCGTGAAGTTCAAGTTTGAGGAGTTCAAAAAGCTTCACTTCCCGGCGCTCAGCGACGGCCTTGCATTCATGCAGTATGCGACCAGCCTCGCTCTTCAGCAGTTCCAGCTTTCAGAGCCGGACATCCAGGCCGGCATCACGGAGGGGCCAGATGACGGAGGCATCGACGGGTTCCACATCATCGTCAACCGAACCGAGGCGGTGTCGCCGGCGACTCCAGGACTTTCTCGCGTGAAAACCCCGCCTACCGCTGTCGCCAAGAATGTGCCGTTCGACATCGTTGTGGTCCAGTCGAAGTCCACGATGGATGGCGCGCTCGATGGAAAGGCGCTCCAGGAACTCTCCGGTTCGCTCAGCCGCATCCTCTCGAACGAGAGTCTGGCCGCACTTCGCGCATACCCCCTGAATGAGAAGGTCATTGGCCAGGTCGATGCGTATCGTCGCTACCGCACCAAGCTGGTATCGCTCGACCCGATTCGCAGCTTCACCGTCTACCTCATGCAACCCATCGCGGACACGAAGCTCACACAGCCAGACAAGCGGCGAGCGAATGACCTAAAGAAAATGATCGAGTCGCACCTTGGCTCCTCCACGAAGGTGGCTGTCTAGCTGCTGACTGCAGACGGCATCGAAAAGCTGCGCAACGCGCCGCGCGACGTCGAAGGAATTCTGAAGTTCGCCTCGAGCCCTCTCGACGAGAAGCACGGCAAGAGCAGTGCGCTTTTGGGGCTGGTGGCCATCGGCGACCTGCTCAACTTCGTTCGTCGTGGGAAGACCGCCGTCCTCCGCGACGAGTTCTTCACCACCAACGTGCGCGAGTTCGCGGGCTCAGCGACCCCCGTGAACGCCGCCATTCGAAACACGCTCTCGACCAACACCGACACGGCGTTCTGGTGGATGAACAACGGGGTCACGATAATCGTCGACCGCGTTACCTACCAGAGTGACAACTCCTGGCTGTTGGTGAACCCTCAGATCGTAAATGGGCTGCAGACGACCAATGTCATCCACGAAGCCGCAAACGACGCGGTCATCACGGCGAAGCGGCGCAAGGAGAGCTTGCTCGTTAGGGTCATCAGCGAGGTCGACCCGAAGCTTCGGGAGTCAGTCATCCAGGGGACGAACAATCAGACGCAAGTAAACAGTGTCCAGCTCTACGCGAACGACGAACGACAGCTCGAAATCGAGACCTTCCTGGAGACGAAAGGCTGGTTCTACGAGAGGCGTCGCTGGCAGTACCGGAATAGGAAAGTCTCCCGTTCGCGCATCCGGTCAATTCTCGAGCTCGCGCAGGTCATCATTGCCGCAGCACTACTCGAACCGGAGACCGCTCGCGCTCGACCTCGAGATCGCTTGAAGACGGAGGCAGGCTATAGGCGCGTCTTTTCGAGCGACGTAGAAATGTCGGTGTACGCGACGTTGCTCGATATGCAGGTCGAAGTTGAGAAGTACCTCGGCACTCCTGCTGCCCTGGCCATCTCGGACGACCCGACCAACGATCGCTTCTTCGTCCTAACGGGTGCAGCGCTGCGTGTTTCAGGTGTCAAGTCGAAGAATGACTACACCGCGGTGGTGATGAACTCACGTTTGAAGGTGCCTTCGGCGGCAGTGTTGGAAGAGGTCCATATGCGCCTGCACAAGCTCGTCGGGTCCAAGCCCGACAAGAAGGAGCGCGACAAGGTGTTCAAGAGTGCCAATCTGCGAGACCAACTCGTGAACGACATTCTGGCGTGGAACGCGAAGCCATAAGGGTCTCGGGTGCACGCAGCGCTGCCGCATGCGGTAACCGCCGGATGCGAGCAGCGCAGTGCACGAAGGAGTCCGGCCGTCGCGCAATGCCTAGTAGCGGATCGAGCGCCACCCGTTTGCCTGGGTTGCGCGAGACTCGGTTAGTGAGGGACGCTGAAGCGGCCTACCCCGCGGAGCGCGGCGCCAGGGGACAAATCCCAAGGCTGTCGACGACCACCGCTACCCTGAGCGCATGCCCGAAAGCCCCCGCGCCTTCATTAGCCACGCGAGCGAGGACAAGAGCCGCTTCGTCATCGAATTCGCCACGAAGCTGAGGGCGGCGGGAGTCGATGCTTGGGTAGACGCCTGGGAGATCCGCGCTGGCGACTCTCTGGTCAGGAGGATCTTCTCGCAGGGCATCGACGAAGCGGACGTCTTCATCGTCGTGCTCAGCGAAACCAGCGTCACGAAGCCATGGGTGCTCGAAGAACTCGACGCGGCGGTAATCCGGCGGATTCAGGGAGGGACTCGACTCATCCCCGTTCTCATCGACGACGTGGACGTGCCCGCTGCGTTGCGGCACCTGCGGTGGGTCTCAGTGCCGGTGCTGGGAATTGACGGATCCGTTACAGACATCGCCGGCACGCTCTTCGCTTCAGACCTCGCGCCTCCGCTTGGTTCTCCGCCGGCGTACTCGCGTGGGACGCCGAAGCTCGTGTCGAACGCTGTGGACGATACGGTGCTGGGTGCGGCTATCGACCTCGTCCTCGAGAACGGCGCCGGCGGCTACGGGGCGGAGGACCTGCTTGCACGGCTCCCCGACCTCGACTTGACCCCAGCGCTCATCGAAGAATCCATCTCATCGCTAGCGGAGCAGCGCATCGTGGAAGTCGAGAGGAGCTTCGGCGGCACGTCGATCACAAGGTTGCGGCCAAGGGCATGGCTTGCCGCCATGAAGGCGCGAGGGCTCAACGTCGACGAGTTGCATGACCAGCTCCTCACACACTTTGTGAACCGCTCGACGAGCGCAGGTTTCGACGCGGCAGACGACGAGACTATCGATGCCCTGGTGAATATCCTCGAGCTGGAAGGTCTCATCGGTCGGCCCTCGCGAACCCTCGACGGGGCGGCACATGCTCAAGCGACAGTGGCAGGGCAGCGACGCGCACGCGAGCTGTAGCCCGCCTGTGCTGAAGGCTCGTGCGGTCGATGAACACCCGCCACGACTTCTTCCTCCTACTCCCCGGACGTGAACACTCGGTTCTAGATGTCGGCGCGTGGAGTTCGTCGCGATTCCTCGCTCAACGCTTAGCGGTGCTCAGCAACTGCGGCCCGCTCCCGCACAATGCACGCCACGGTGTAGATTAGCCGCCGCCTATGGTCCCGACGCTTCTTCAGCGAACCCGCCGTGTTCACGCACCTCGTCGGAAGAGAGCACGACGAGATGGGTGACGCCGAACGGCGATGGAGCACCTCTGCCACCGGTGAGCGTCCGCGTCACCCGGCGGCCATAGACAAACAAGTTTCGTTGCCAGAGCCCCATGAGCATCTCCTCCAAGGACCGCTGAGCGTCGCGCACCGCGTTAAACCTCTGGGCGAGGATCTCCTCCGAGATATCGCCGTAGTCACGAGCGTTAGAGAGGAACGCGTCGGCAGCGTCCAAGGCATCCGGGTCCGAGTCATCCTCGACCGACCGCATGAAATACAGTCCAGATCCCGCCACGAGATCCCAGACCGCGGCACCGCTCGCCACCGGATTCATCGGGATCGCGTCCTCATCCGGTGCCTTTACTAGTCGAATGGGCTCCTCTGCCTCGCCAGCGAACTTCTCCTCCGCCCATCGTTCGTGAGCGAGCTTGCGCGTACGAAGATCGGCAGCACTGAACACATCGGGCTGGAGGTCGACCCGTCGAGGGCGCCGACGTCGTGGTCGGAGACCTCACCGACGACAAGAGTCTCGCCGCCGCCCTCGACGGTGTCGACGCAGTCATCTTCACCCACGGCACCCACGGCGGCGAACCCGGCGTACGCGACATCGACTACGGGGGAGTCCGCAACATCCTCGGAGCCGTCGGCGCACGCCGCATCCGCATCGCCCTGATGACAGCCATCGGAGTGACCGTCCGTCACGGCTCCTACAACCGCTCCACGAAAGCACACGACTGGAAACGCCGCGCCGAACGCCTCGTGCGGGCCAGCGGACACCCCTACACCATCGTCCGCCCCGGCTGGTTCGACTACACCGACCCGGACCAGCACCACCTGCAATTCCTGCAGGGCGACAACCGTCGCGCCGGAGATGCCTCCGACGGCGTCATCGCACGCTCCCAGATCGCCGACCGAAACGCGAGTGGCTCAGCGACATCGCCAGCGGCCGCATGACTTACCATTCCATCCGCAACGTGAGCATCGAGACGCAAGTCGACGACCATGTCGCTACCGTCGTCGCGCGCTCACATACCCACGCCACCATCTGGGGCGCGGAAGGCACGTGGCGGCTCGAACTTCGCCTTGAGTACCTCCGGACACCGCCTGGCTGGGTTGCGCAGCGGACCATCGCCAGCACTTGGTGAAGCCGACCCTGAACCGATCGTCGTTCAAGTAGCGACGCCATGCTCCTCGATCCGAAACCGCGCGCTGCCGATCCCATATCGCAAAGCGGAAAGGCCGGCGATTTGGAACCGCGCATCGACGATGACTGTATGCGCAGGCGCCCCGCATTCGTCGCTCGTCAAGGAACTCGGGCTGCACGCCCACGCCCCCTCAACGAGCAGTGCGCGTAAGAGGATCCTCGGGTTCGCTGTCAGCCCGGCCTACCGCGCTCCGCGCACAGTCGCCCGGGTGTCGGCCGCGCCGACTTGGTCAGAGGTTGATGGGTCCTGGTGACGGTACATCGTCTGGAAGCCCGGCGTCGAGGATTCTCGTGACCATGTCGAGCGCCCGATCGGTGAGTAGGTCGCCAGGGTAGAAGTCCTCGTACAAATCCTCGGCTTCCTCGATGGCGGTGATCGCGCAGAGTTTCAGCAGTTGGCGGATGTCGTTCGTGTCGCGTCCGGGACGGTTGGCGCGAAGCTTCATCGCGAGCATCGCCTCTTTCGCGGCGACCTGGATGACGATCCCGTCGTGGTCGTAGATCGACTCCCACTCGACTGCCCGCCGACCGAACGCGGGGATGGCGTCCGCCTGCTCGACGGCGAAGTTGAGCCAGGTAGCATTCCACCCTCGCCGGTCCGCGACGCGCGCGGCGGCAGCAGCCACGGCCTCGTCAGACCCGGGCTGGATGTGCAGAGAGTCGAGATCCTGCGTCGTGCCGCGGTCGAAGTATCGCAGCGCGAGGGCTGCGCCACCCACGAGTCGGATGCGGGCCACCTCGCCAGCCGTTCGAAGTTCGGCGACGAGGTCGCGGAGCCCGCCGATGATGTCTGCACGATCCAGCACCGTCGCCATGGTCACACGCTCGTGAACGTGTCACGCCAGACGAGCACCCCGCGCTCAGCTAACGCGTCGGGCACCTCAGTGAGCGGCGGCGCGGGGTCGGACGGATCGACATCGAGGCCTCGGGGCGCGGTGAGAAAGCGTGCAGGCCGGTTCACCCACTCCGGAACCGGGAGCCCTTCCTCTCGAAGTCGCCATGCGACGAGTCCGGCGATGGCGGCATCCCACACCGGATCGCGGGTGGGTTCCGGTTCGGCTAGACCCAGCACCCCCCGAACGAGTCCGTGCTCGGCGACGAGGTCGTCGTTCAACTGCAGCAGAGCGCGCAGGGCGCGCTCCCGGTCGCCCAAGCGGAGATGCCCACGAATCTCGGCCGCGGCCGTCGCCGCGTCGCCGCGTTGAGTCGGTGCCGAGTACAGTCGGTGCCCCGCGCCCGCGAGCAGCCGCGCGACGGTGCTGAACTCAGCATCCCGCCCGCGCTCGGAACGCGACACCCGCGCCTGATCGATGCGAGTGCGCTCCGCCAGGCGCTGCTGAGTTAGACCGCGACTCTTTCGAGCCGCGCGCACCAGTGTTCCCGCATCCGTCATTGCAACACCGCCTCAGAATAGGACTACTGAGTCATATTCTAGCGGGCGAACGACAGAGTCTGAACAGCTGGATTGGGCAGCGACCGCGTCACCAGCTTCAGGGGTTGATCCCGAATACTCGCAGCAGGGGGATGCGAGGGATCATCCGGCGCGGGCCGAGCTGGATCGTGGGGATGGTTCCACTCTCGATGCCGAGCTTGATGGTGCGGTAGTCCACGCCGACGAGCTTGGCGGCATCCTTCATCGTCAGGGCGAGTGAGTTGCTTGAATTGTTCATGTCCTTCTCCTCGGTGAGCAATGCGTGTCATCACTTGCCCACACCGTACTCCTGTCGTGAGCAATCCGCGACATGTATTGCTCACCAGCCGGGAACCGTGCCAGGCTCGTGGCATGAGTGACGTTGAGATCGAGGTCATCGACGGCGAGCGGATCGACGTCGGCGACGGCGTGAGCATCCCCAAGGCGTGGGATGCTGTCGCCACCGGTGAGCCGAACGTCGCGGGAGTCATCCGGCTTCATGTGGTGTTCGACAAGCAGCTCCGGCGCACCGCGGCCGCATCCGTCCGCCTCGACCGCGCGGGGGAGGGTGACGAGGCGACCGCCGCGGCGCTGCGCGAAGTGCGCGTGCAGTACCTCGTCGCCTACTCGTCGATGCGCGTGGTCACCGTGACCCGTGAGAGCGGCAAGGCCGAGTCCCTCAGCCAGTACCTCACGGAGGTGAGGTCCCGCACCGACCGCACCTACGAAGAGACGGTTCGCGAGGCGGTGCGGCTCTACCGAATCGCAACGACCGTGAACCTGGCTCCCCTCAAACTCGTCTCGGAACAGCTCAGTGTGAGCGTCAGCACGGCGACGCGCATGATGGCTCGCGCACGCGAATCCGGCCTCGCTGACGACCTGATCGCGCGCGAGACGTACAACCGCATGCGGGCGGACGAAGAGGAACTGACCCATCCGCACCTCGGCCCGCCGTCGCCGTCTGGCCCCTCGATCGGGCGCTGACGACAATCTGAAGCAACGAAAGCCATTTCTGCACTCTGCTCGACAGATCGCGTCAGAGCGAGCAAACTGCTCAAATCAGGCGCATTTTGCGCAGGCCGAATTCGTTCTTGCCCGCATTCGTTTTCGGCATACGCCTGAGCACCGCACCAGCACTGGTGACTCTTGCCCGCTTTTTGCCCACATTCCATTTCCAACTGGCTGTTTTCGGACGTCGCTGAATGCCGGAGCGCTCCGAAAAACCCGCGTAATTCCGCGGATTTCGTCGTTCTGCGTCGCTATGCAGAATGCTCAAAACGTGTTCGAATCCCTCCAGGGGCACACTTGTGATGTCTCAGGACATCGTGAACGGATGAACCCCCGGTTTCGGGGGTTCATCCGTTTTTTCGTTGGGATCCCTGGGTGGGGTTGAGGGTGAATTCGGCGAGGACGAGGCCGCTGTCGGTGATGACGGTGGCGTCGTTGTTGTGGATGAGGCATCGAGTTGAGGCTTCTTCTTCTTCAGCCAACGGGTGAGCCGCGCGATATCCAGCACGACGATGTCCGCGGGCTGCTCTCGAATGGTGATCTGCTTGGCGCCGACGTTGGCGATGACTCCGCCTACGGGAACGTCCGTTGCGGCAGCAGCGGATAGGAGCTTCTGCGTTCTCGTCGCTTCGTAGCGCGTGTTGCGCAGGTGGTCTGTGGCCTGTCCGTTGACGAGCAGCCGGCGGCTGCCCACCCGCACCCGCGCGTCCTCATGGAACTTGGTATTGATGGTGAACACGCCCGCCGCGCTGACGACGACGTGGTCGATATCGCTGCCGCGCGTCCCGATTGGCGCCGAGTTCAAGACGGTCCACTCGTCGCCGAGCGAGTCGAGACGGCTGGCGACGTCGAGCTCGCCGAGTGCGCCGACATGCCAGGGACGCGATTCGTCCGACAGCGGCGATCGTCCGAACCTGCGCGCGACTGCACCGCGCGGTGGAACGTCAGCCTGGACACGCAAGCATTCGGCCATGACGGATGCCGCGGCTACAGTCCCGAATGTCGACGAGTTCGGAGCGGGGGAGTCGAGCGGCAGCTGAGGGGGGAGTTCAGATGTCATCGGGCTGAGTCTAAGGAGGTTGGGGCTGCCGGCGTGTGCAGGTCGACGAGCGAGCGCAAGTCGCCCCCGCATCGAGCATTGGCACGAGCGGGTCCTACGTGCCGGTGCCGCCGGGCAGCGGTCCCGACGGCGGGGAGTGTCATCGGCGAACGCAAACCGACCGTTTGCGCGCGGCGCGCGGCGCGCCAACTCTGTGTCACAATAGTTCCAAGTTTGGAGGTGTTCTGCAATGGTTGACCTGACGGCGACCGAACTCGCCAGCCGCCTCGGCGTCTCGCGGCGCCACGCCATCGACCTCCTCGCCGAAGGCTCCATCGCTGGGCACAAACTCTCTTCCGGCGCGTGGCTGGCCGACGCTGACTCCGTGCTCCGCTACGAAACGTCTGCTCGCCGCGGCGGTGGTCGAAAGCTCGACGTCGACACCGCGTGGGGACTGCTGTGGGAGCTCAGCGGCCTCGAGGCGACCTGGCTAACCCCCAGCACCCTTTCGCGCACACGCCGGCGACTGCGCACATGGGGTGCCGACGAGCTCGCGCGCGCCGTCTCAGGGCGCACCCGAGCGCACCGCTACCGTGCCGCCAATGCCACCAAAGCCGGGGAAGAGCTCATCGCTACCGGCCGCTCCGCCGCCGGCCAGCTGCGCGTCGGACTCATGGACGACACCCGCCAGGTTTCCGGCTACGTCCGCCGCGGCGAAATCGACGAGTACGCCCGCACGCACTTCATGGTGGCCTCGACCAGCGGCCAAGACGTCCTCTACGACAACACGCTGCCGATCACGTACGACGGTGACACGATGCCGGCCGCGGTCATCGCCGCGGACCTCGCTGTCAGCACCGACACCAGGGAACGCAGCGGTGGCCTGCGAGCTCTCACTGAGCTGAGGAACGCATGGCTGGCCTTGAACTGACCGTTGATATGGGGGCTGACGACCTTCTCCCCGCATGGCGGACGGTCATCGACGTAGCCGGCACCGGGATCTCGGAGAACCTCACACTTGTGGGTGGCCTCATGGTCGCAATCCAGGGCAGTAGGGCCGGGGTGGCGATGCGCCGGTCCACCGACGACATGGACGCGCTCGTGGACTACTGGGCCGACCGCAGCTCTCTGGCCGGGACCCGGGCCGCCCTGGCCCAGATCGGGTTCGAGCTCGTCGAAAGCGAAGAGCATGCCTATCGATTTGTGCACGCGGACGGCCGCAAGGTAGACATCATGGTCGCCGACCATCTGCCCTCTCGGATGCGGCCGAGGCTCGCGCAACGACCCGCGTTCGCTGCGCCCGCCGGAGAGCAGGCTATCCGCCGCCGCGACACGTACACGCTGATCTTCAATGGCGGTGCCCGCGTCGTCCTCGGTGTGCCCGATGAGCTCGGCGCGCTGGTCGCCAAAGGAGCGGCCTATCTCGTGGACAACCGCGATCGGGCCCGCCACCTCGACGATGCAGCCGTCATCCTTGCCAGCGTCAGCGACGCGTCCGAGCTCGCCTACGACACGATGAGCGCGAACGACCGGCGCAGGCTCCGCGCCATCCTCGAGAACCTAGGTGACGAGGGGCACTCGAGCTGGGTGAATCTCGATCCGGCCGACCGAGAACGGGGGCTCATGAACGCCGCACTCATCGCAGGCGCGGTCGGGTGACTGGCTTCGGCGTGTCAGGTGTTAATCCCGAATGCGCGCAGCAGCGGGACGCGGGGGATCATCCGGCGCGGGTCGAGCTGGATCGTGGGGATGGTTCCGCTTCGGCCAGCGCGGGATGAAGGGCGACCCGCTCTACCAGACACGCCGCACCCTGCACACCGGCGACAAGCTGCTCACCGACCGGCAACGCTCGCGGCTGGAGGCGTTGTTCGCGGCCGAGGAGCACGTCGAGGTCGAAGCGACCTGGGGCATCTACCAGCGCATGATCGCGGCGTATCGTGAACCCGACAAGAAGCTCGGCAAGCAGATGATGCAAGCCGTGATCGACGCGGTCAGCACCGGGGTTCCTGCCGCGCTCGTCGAGATCCGCAAGCTCGGCCGCACCCTCAAGCAGCGCGCCGCCGACGTGCTCGCGTTCTTCGACCGTCCCGGCACGTCCAACGGGCCCACGGAAGCGATCAACGGCGGGCTCGAACACCGCCGCGGCTCCGCGCTCGGCTTCCGCAACCTCACGAACTACATCGCCAGGAGCCTGCTCGAAGCCGGAGGATTCAGACCCCAACTACACCCCTAATTCCGAAGAGCCGGTTTCGCCGACCCAGAACGTTTGCCGAACTCGCTGTGCGGGCTTGTCGTTACCGTGTCAGCCCACCCGGACACTCCCGACTGTGAGATTGTTGTCGAGTGCAGTCGTTGCGTAGCGTCCTCCGACTCACCCCCGGTCGGGCCATCTCCGGAGCCTTCGGTCTGGTCCTCGCTGTCGGGACCTTCCTGCTCAGTCTTCCGATCGCCGTCCAGGGCCGCTCCGCGACGTTTATGGAAGCGCTGTTCACCGCGACGAGCGCGCTATGCGTGACGGGACACATCGTTGTCGATACCCCCGTGTTCTGGTCGCCGTTCGGGCAGGGCGTGATCCTCGTGCTGATACAGATCGGCGGATTCGGGGTGATGTCCATCGCAACCCTCCTCGGATTGCTCGTCGCCCGGCGGCTGGGACTGCGCACGAGACTCACTGCGGTGAGCGAGACCCACACGGTCGCCGTCGGCGACGTCCGCCGCGTCCTTCTGGGCGTCGCGGTCATCACGATGACGACGCAAGCCGTTGTCGCCCTGGTCCTGTTCCTGAGGTTCTGGCTCGGATACGCCGAGGAACCGGGCCGCGCCGTGTGGCTCGGCGTCTTCCACGCCGTATCCGCCTTCAACAACGCGGGATTCGCGCTGTTCAGCGACAACCTGATGTCGTTCGTTGCAGACCCCTGGATCTGCCTCCCGATCTGCGCGGCGATCATCCTGGGCGGTCTCGGGTTCCCCGTGATCATGGAACTCCGCCGCCGGCTCCTGCTCCCGCGTCGATGGACGCTCAACACCATGACCGTCGTGATCGGCTCGCTCGTTCTCCTCGTCTTCGGTGCGATCGCCCTCACCGCACTGGAGTGGTCGAACCCTGGCACGCTGGGTCCTCTCGATCCGGCCGGCCGGCTCCTCGCCGGGTTCGCGATGTCGGTCATGCCGAGGACCGCGGGCTTCAACACGATCGACGTGTCACAGATGCATGCGGAGAGCTGGTTCGTCACAGACATCCTCATGTTCATCGGCGGCGGGCCTGCCGGGACGGCCGGCGGACTGAAGATCACGACGTTCGCGGTGCTCTTCTTCATCATCGTGGCGGAATTGCGCGGTGACACCGCCGTCAACATGTTCGGGAAGCGGCTGCCTCGATCGACGCACCGTGAGGCGCTCACCGTCGCCCTGCTCGCGGTTGCGCTCGTGGTCGGATCGACACTGGCGATTATGCTGATGAGCCCATTCGGCTTAGATCGCGTCCTTTTCGAAGTGATCTCGGCGTTCGCCACCGTCGGACTCTCGACGGGGATCACTGCCGACCTCCCCGAGGTGGCGCAACTTGTGTTGATAGCCCTCATGTTCATCGGGAGGCTGGGTCCCGTTCTCCTCGGATCGGCTCTCGCGCTGACCACCCAGAAGCGAATGTACGAACTCCCGAAGGAGCGTCCGATCATTGGATAACCCGACTCTTTTCTTCCGCCGCCGGCGCGCAAAGGACTCATCCGCCACCAGCGTCGCCGTCATCGGCCTGGGACGATTCGGTGGCGCCCTCGCGACCGAGTTGGTCCGCTCCGGGACTGAGGTGCTCGGCATCGACACCGACGAGGACGTCGTGCAGTCCCTCAACGGCGTGCTGACGCATGTCGTTCGCGCGGACTCGACGAAAGAGGTCGCGTTGGAACAGCTCGGCGTCACACAGTTCGACCGGGTCGTCGTCGGCATCGGATCGGATATCCAAGCGAGCATCCTGACCACGTCGCTCCTGAAGCGAATGGGAGTCCGCTCGATCTGGGCGAAGGCGATCAGCGAGCAGCACGGGCTGATCCTCGAACAGCTCGGCATCGAGCATGTGATCTTCCCCGAAGCCGATATGGGTCGACGGGTGGCACACCTCGTGCGCGGCGCCATGCTGGACTACGTCGAGTTCGATCGCGACCTCGTGGTCGCCAAGACGGTGGCTCCGGGGGCGATCGTGGGCAAGACGCTCGAGCAGGCCGCCGTGCGGCGCCGGTACGGAGTCACCATCGTCAAGGTCAGAAGCGCTGACGGCGAGTGGCGCGCTGCCGGCGCGTCATCGGTCATCTCGGCCGGGGACCTTCTCATCGTCATCGGGCCTGTGGAAGCGACGGAGCGGTTCGCGGCACTTCGTTGAGGGGCCACGCCCGCCGTGCCGCCCGGCTTTGGCGCCCATGGGCCCTGCCTGCGCCGCGGCAGGCGATGATGGAATCGTGCGCGCGCAGCGGAAGTCCTCAGGTCTTCGTGCGCGTCTTCTCTTGCCGCTTTCGGGCGACCCTGACGGTACGCCTCCGTGGGTACTGCGCCTCGAGCGAGGCGAAGACCGCGGTCTCTTCGCCGAGGACGGCGCGGCGTGGGCGGTACACGCCGGCATCCCGACCCTCGTTGCCGGTATCCGGGCGTTGCTGTTGCAGGCGCTCCACCCCGGGGCGATGGCCGGCGTGCACGATTGGTCGCGCTACAGCGAAGATCCGCTCGGGCGCCTGTCCGGGACGGTCAGGTGGGTTCTCTCGCTGACGTTTGGGGCTCGCGAGCAGGTGGCGGCCGAGCTCGGGCGTGTGGGGCGCTTCCATGCGACGGTGCGCGGCGAGTACGACGCTGCCGACGGCTCGCGGCGCAGCTACAGCGCTGAGGACGCCGACCTCGTCGAGTGGGTGCACCTCGCGTTCACGGATGCCTTCCTGGTCGCCCACACGACATGGGGAGGCGCGATTCCGGGTGGACCCGACGCGTACGTCTCCGAGTGGGCGACGGCGGGGCGACTCATGGGCGTCACGCGTCCGCCGGTGAGCGTGAGCGAACTGCACGCGCGAATAGATAGCTTGCTCGCCGCGGGCACGCTGTGCGGCGGCGAGCGGGTCGACGATGTCGTGCGGTTCTTGCGCACCGTGCCGCTCGAGGGTTCCCTGCGATTCGGCTACCGGATCCTGTTCGAAGGAGCCGTCGCGACGATCCCGCGCGAGTATCGCCGCCTGCTGGGCCTCCGCCGCTCGTGGCTTCCGGCCGTCACCGCGACCCGCCTCGTGTTGTTCGTCGCGCAGCGAGCTCTGGGTACCGGACCGCGCGCGCACGACATGGCGCGGCGGCGGTTGCGACGGTTGGAAGCCGCTGAGTGTCAGCGCCCAGCTTCGTAGATGTCGCGCGCCTTGACGATGCGTCGAGAGTTCACCAGGTGGGTGCCCAGCAGCACTTTTCCTCGGGAGTGGAGCTTCTCGAGATCGTGATACGCCGAAGCGACGTCGTCGAGCGCGTGCAGCCCCGAGATCAGGAGCGTGAACGCCCGCTTCTCGGCCAGGTGCGTCACGTGGGCGAGCAGCTCGGTGCCGTAGGCGACGGATGCCGGATCGTTCTGCAGGAGCCGGACTTCGGTGTCGCGCCGGTCAGCGCTCGACCTGTAGCGGCCGGCGGGCACGCCCAGCTCCTCCGCGAGGTCGCTGCGATCCTGTCCGAAGTTGTCGATCAAGGCGGTCACCGGGCCACCGGGCAGCACGCCGGATGCGATCGGTGATGCCCTCGCCGTCGCGCACCGGCTTGATGCCGAGCTGTCGCAGGTAGTCGAAATTGCGCTCGCCGCACGTGCCGACGACGGTTGAGCCACGATGCTTGGCGAGTTGCGCCTCGATGCTGCCGACGCCCCCGGCTGCTGCGGAGATCACGACGGTGTCGTCGGCGCCGATTTTGAGGGCATCCAGGGTGTCCAGCGCCGTCGCGCCGGCGAGGAAGAGTCCACCCGCGGCCTCCCAGGTGAGCGTCTTCGGCTTCTGCGCGATCGCTGCCACCGGCACGGTGATATATGTCGCGTGCGCGCCAGATCGCAGATGGCCGACGACCTCCGTGCCCGGAGGGAAATCCCGTGCGTTCTCGCCTGAGGCGACCACGATCCCCGCGACCTTGGTCCGATCAGGCTTCTTCGCCATGGTTCACCTCGCGGAGTGGGTGTTGCTTAGCCTATCTAGCAAAATTGCTGTGGGGCGGGTTCCGTCTCCGTCAAAATCCGGATGACCGCCGCGCTCACGGATGCCGCACGCCACCGCCCGCGAGCACCGCACGGTATCCCTCGCGGAAGCTCGGATACGTGAACGTGAACCCCGTCGAGCGCAGGAGGGCGTTGGAGATCCGCTTGTCGCCAGCGGCCTGCCACCCGGTCGCCTCACCCTGAGTCGGCAGTGCAACGCCCATCTCCGCGGCGAGAAAGCGCAGCACCTCATCCAACCTCGCCGGTTCGTCGTCGCTGCCCAGCACGACGGGTGGGGGATTCTCGAGACCGGCGAGGTGCACGATGGCGGCAGCGGCGTCATCGCGATGGATGCGGTTCGTGTGCGGTGATGTCGCGGGAGCCGCGAGCCGGGCGGTGCCTGAGCGCACCTGCTCGATGAGCCGCTCGCGGCCTGGACCGTAAATGCCCGACAGCCTCACCAGTGTCGCCTCCGGCGCCCGCGAGCGCAGGAGCTTCTCTGCCTCGAGCAGCACGTCGGCGGTGGCCGAGCCTCCTACGGCGGGAGTGCTCTCCGTGACCGTCTCCCCGCCGTCGACGTCATACACCGCCGTCGACGACACCACGAGCACGCGAGGATCGGCCGGGGACGCCTCGAGCCCGTCGAGAACATTCCGGAGCCCGGTGACATACGTCTCGCGGTAGGCCGCGGCGGTGCGGCTTCCGGCGGTAAGGGCGACCACGACCGTGGTGGTGTCGTCATCGATCGTGGGGACCTGGTGGCGGAGGTCCACCGAGCGCCCCTCGATCGGTGCTCGCAGCAGCTCCGCTTCGCGTCGCATGCCGACCACGCGATGGCCCTGCGCGGCGAACCGCAGGCCGACCTCCGTGCCGAGGTCGCCGCATCCCGCAATGATCACTGTCATGTGATCAACCCTGTCACCGTGGCGGGATGCCGGGTGGCGTCGGCGGGCAAGGCGTCCGACGTTGGCAGCGGGATCTACGGCGCCGAATACGGCTCCGCGTGTGCCCTCACCGAGGCCGCGGCCGACGCCATCGAAGACGGGTACAGGATCGAGCTGGTCGAAGTGTCGGACTACGTCCTCTCGAACACGATCCTGCAGGCCGGCGACGTGGACGCGAACTTCTCGCAGCACGTGCCCTACATGGAGTCGTTCAACGCCGGCAACGACGGCACCCTCGTGGGCGTGCAGCCCGTCTACGACTTCATCATCGCGTTCTACTCCAAGACGCTCGACGACATCGCCGACCTGCCGAACGGAGCGACCGTCGCGATCCCCGACGACCCCTCCAACACCGGCCGGGCGCTCAAGCTCCTCGCCGACGAGGGCATCGTCACCCTCGACCCCACGATCGACCCGTACACCGCGACCCCCCACGACATCACCGGAAACCCGAAGAGCCTCGAGTTCTTGCAGGTCGCGATCCCGCAGCTGAACGCGGCCTACGACGAAGCCGATCTCGTGTTTCAGTGGCCCTCGCACGTCGCGGCGCTCGGCCTCAACCCGCACGACGACGGACTCATCACCGAGCTCGACGACAGGTTCGCGCTCAACCTCGTGGTGCGGTCGGAGGATGCGGACTCGGCAGCGACCGCCGCGCTGAAGAAGGCGTTCACGAGTGACGAGGTGCGCGAGGTCATCGAGGGGAACGGCACGATCACCGTCGCCTTCTGACACTGTCGGGGGTGCGCCCTACGCTTCTGGGCATGCCCACGCTCGACGACGTCCGTGCGATCGCCGGGGCGCTCCCCGGGAGCGAGGAGCGGGCGACGACGGGCGGTGCCGCCTGGTTCGTGCGCGTGAACCCAAGGTGGCGTTCCGCATGGCCGCCATCGACGCCGACCACCTCGTCGAGCTCGTCACCGAGGCGTGGATGGTGCAGGCGCCGAAGTATCTTCGGCGCAAGTTCGACGGTGCCGGCGGACGTGAGCTCTGAGCCGATGCGCGCGCATCGAATCCGCGTTGCCGCGCTCGCCGTCGCGCTGGCCGTCGCGGCATCCCTCGCCGCGTGCGCCCCGGCGAGGGTGCCGGATGCCGCGTCCATCGCAAGCCCGACGGTGGACGTGGTGGCGACTCTCGAGGAGATCGTCGACGGCGATACCGTCGAGACGAGCGCAGGCACGGTGCGCATCATCGGGATCGACGCACCCGAGCGCGGTGAGTGCGGCTACGACGTAGCGACGGCGCTCGTCGCGACGCTGGTGGGCCCCGGAGATCCGATCACCCTGGTGCTCCCGGAGGGGCAGAACCCGGAGGATCGCTACGGGCGGCTCCTGCGCTACGTCGACACGACGGGCGGCGTCGACGTGGGGTCGGCGGTGCTCGGTGCCGGCCTGGCTGTCGCCCGCTACGACTCGACCGACGGGTATCCCGCCCATCCCCGCGAATCCGACTACCGTGCCGCGCAGACGGCAACGCTCTCGGCCGACGGCTCCGTGGTCACGGCCGACTGCCGAGCCGCTGCCGGGTGACCGCGGTGTGGATCACGGGCCGCCCAGCCAGTGATCGATGCGGTGCGTGTCGGGGGTGAACCCGTGGCGCACGCCGTAGAGCACCGCCTGGGTGCGGCTCGTCGCGCCGATCTTGCGATAGACCGACCGGATGTAGGACTTCACCGTGTTCGGGCTCAGGTAGGTGAGCCGCGCGATCTCGGCGTTGCTCTTGCCCTGCGTGATGAGCGCGAGGATCTCCGATTCGCGGTCGGTGATGCCCTCGCGCTTGCCCGGCCAGTCGAGGCCCGGCTGGCTGGGTGCGCGCCGGCTCTGATCGTTGAACCCGGCTCTGATCGTTGAAGATGCGTGCGCCGGCGTGCACGGCCTCGATCGCCGTGACCAGCTCTGCGGCGCTGAGGGTCTTCGACAGGTAGCCGTGCACGCCCTGGTTGCGGGCGATCTCGATGAGATCGGGATGGAAGTTCCAGGTGTAGACGACCACCCGGCGCGCGCGGGGATTGCGCAGCAGCTCGGCGATCTCGACGTGGTCGGCTTCGGGCTGGGCGAACGAGTCGTACAGCACCACGTCGACACTGTCGCTGACCGGGGCGTTCGCGTCGATCTCAGCGACGATCACCCGATCGCGGTAGTCGTCGAAGAGATGGGCGAGGCCCTTTAGTAAGACGTCGTAGTCGTCGACGAGAGCGACCGTGATGGGCCGGGCGGGAAAGGGCATGCGTCAGCTTTTCACCCTCAGGGGTGTTATGCCACACCCTGAGGGGTGGTTGACTTAGATTGTTGCCGCCACCCAACGGCGGCCGGCGCATCGCCCGATGCCCGACCCCGCGCCCACCCGGCGCACAGCAGAGGAGCATCACATGTTCGGACTCATCATCAGCATCATCGTCATCGGCTTGATCGCGGGCTTCATCGCCCGCGCCGTCATCCCCGGCAAGCAGGAGATGAGCATTCTCATGACGATCGTCCTCGGAATCGTCGGATCGTTCGTCGGCGGCTTCCTCGGATATCTCATCTTCGGCACCGACAACGCCGACGGCTTCTTCCAGCCGTCCGGCATCATCGGCTCGATCATCGGGGCGATCATCGTCCTCCTGGTCTACGGCGCCGTCCGCGGACGCGGCACCACCACGCGTCGCCGCTCCTGACCTGCCGCGGCGCGACGAGCGCGCGGCAGTGACCGCTCCCCGGCTCCTCGTGGGGTCGGGGATCGGTCGCTGCCGGGTGCGAGTGGCCCCGCGAGCCGGCGGCATCCGTCGGAATGGTTTTTCGTGACGGGGGAGAAGGAAGAGCACTCGGCATACTGGTATGCCGACACCGACGACGCGAGCAACGCCGCCGTCCTGCAGGCGCTGCGCAGCTATCGCGCGGCGGAGATGGCGATGCGTCGCCGCACGCAGCAGTCGATGGAGATGGGCGAGAACGAGCTGCTCGTGCTCCGCTTCCTCGCTCGCGCGAGGACGAGATACGCGACACCCTGGCAGCCATGCACGGGCGCATGATCGACGTCGTCCGCCCGATGACCTCCGCCGATCGTGCGAGTGTCATCGGCTTCCTCCGCGCGATGCAGGAAGCCGTCGACGAAATCGACCGGTGAGGGTCAGCGCGCCGGACTGAGCTCGGCCGTGGCGTCGGCCGCGTCGGCGAGCGACGAGAAGAACGAGATCACATCGCGACGCTCATCGGGGCTGAGATCCTCCATGAGGCCGGCCAGGCGCGCTTCGAAGACCTCATAGGTCGACGCGATGGCATGCTCGGCATCGTCGGTGACCGTGATGAGGATGCTGCGTCGATCGTCGGGATTGCTGCCGCGCACCACCATGCCGGCCTTCTCGAGCCGGTCAAGGCGGGCCGTGGTGGATGCCGAACTGATGCCCAAGTGCCGGGCGATCTCACTCGGCTTCACGTGGTGGGCGTCTTCGCGCTCGCGGAGGAGGAAGCGGAGGATGGCGAGCTCGTTCTCGCTCAGCCCGGTGCGGCTGCGTACACGCGCCAGCATGGCAGTGTCGGCGGCCCGGAAACGCTCGTATGCGCGCAGAACAGCATCGACGGTCTGCACGTCGTCGAGGTCGGTCATGGACACCTCCGGACGATGTCGGCACGTTAATTGGCTGAGCTCGCCCGAGGCATCGTCGTGCTCTGGGGTGCGCAGGACACCGAGCACGCCCGCATCCACGCGTCCGACGAGTCGGTCGACCCGGCCGAGCTCGAGCGGATGATCGCCTCGCAGGTGCTGCTGCTGCACCGCCTCGCCGAAGCGGGCTGAGCCGCCGGGTCACGGCGTCCGGGTCAGCGCGTCGACCCCGCCGGCGTCAGTTCTGCGCGGCGTCGATCGCCGCCTGCAGGCGGCCGGTGAGGTCGTCGGCGGACAGGTCGATGACCGCGCCGTTCACGACGAGGATCGGCACCCCCGAGACCACCTGCGAGGTGCCGTCGATCGTCGCGCCGAGCCAGTGCTGGTTCGATGCCGAGACCCACGGGCCGAAGCGGCGCGCGGCGACGGCGTCGGAGATGTCCGAGGTGACCCCCGCCTGCTGCGCGAGGGCGACGATGTCGTCATCGGTCGGGTGCGAGGTGCCGTCCGCGAGGGTCTGGTGCTCCTGCAGCAGCGCGTAGAACGCGGGCAGACGGTCGTTCTCGCCCGCGTCGCTCACCGCGGCGAGGGCGCTCGCCGCGCGCGTCGACCAGTCGGTGTCGTCGCCGTGCTTGGTGCTGACGAAGTTCAGGGGATGGATGACGAGGGTCGCCGTGCCCGCCGCGACGGCGTTGGCGATGAGGTCGCCGGTGGCCAGCTCGAGCTGCCGGCAGTAGGGGCAGGACAGGTCGGTCCACAGCTCGATGCGTGCCGAGCCGTCGCCCGCGGGGAGGCCGTACCCGTCGGCGTGCGCGGGTGCGACGACCGCCGCGTCGCTCGTCGACGCGGTCGGCGACGTCGTCGGAGCGTCGCCCGACGCCGCGGAGCACCCGGCCAGCGAGCCGCCGGCCGCGAGCACGACCGCGAGCGTCGCGGCGGAGAGGAAGGTGCGGGCGGGGGAGCGGTGGCGGAGCATGCGAGTCCTCACTGTGGTCAGACCACGAGGATAGCAGAGGACCCCGTGCGTCGTCGGAGAGCGATGCCCGGCCGCGAAAGCTCAGTGCGTGGCGTCGTACGCCTCGAGCACGGACGCCGGAATCCGGCCGCGCTCCGAGACGGTGTAGCCGTTCTGCGCCGCCCACTCGCGCACCGGCGCATAGTCGCGCTGCCCGGAGCGCTTCTGCCGCCGCGCGCCGCCCGAGCCGCCCGAGCTGCCCGACCCGCTCCGGCCGCCGGCGCGGGCCGACACCGAACGGGCGGCCGCGATGAACGGGGCGAGCGCGTCGCGCAGGGCCGCGGCGTTCTCGTCGGTGAGGTCGATCTCGTAGGCGGTGCCGTCGAGAGAGAAGAGGATCGTCTCGCCCGAGCCGACCTCGAGGACGGTGCCGTCGAGATCGTCGACGAGCTGATGCACGATTTTGCGAGCCATGGGCAGAGCCTAGCGAGCAGCGCGCGTCGCGTCAGGGCAGGAGGCCCGCCCGGCGCGCCTTCGCGACCGCCGCGTGGCGGGTCGAGGCATCCAGCTTGGCCATCGCCGACTGCAGGTACGACTTCACCGTGCCCTCGCGGAGGGTGAGCGTCGCCGCGATCTCGGCGTTGGTCTGCCCGAGCGCGGCGCACGCGAGCACGTCGGTCTCGCGGGGCGACAGGCGCACGTCGAGCTTCTCGATCTCGGCCGCGCCGCCCTGCGAGAGCGTCGCGAGGCGCGACTCGATGTCGGCGAGCCGTCGGCGGATGCCCGGGTCGCCGACCTCGGCGCCGATGCGGCGGAGCTCGGCGTACGCCTCGCGCAGCTCTTCGCGCGCGGCGACGTCGAGCGCGGGGGCCTCGGCGGGAGCGGGCAGGAGGCGGAGCCGACGACCGACCTCGTCGCGCACGCGCAGCTCGGTCGCGAGGTCGGACGCGACCTGCAGAGTGGTGCGCGCCGTCGTCTCGCCGAAGGGGGAGCGTGCCCACGATCCGCAGTAGAGGACGCCCCGGGGCCGGCCCGAGACGAGCACCGGCACGGCGAAGAGCGTCGAGATGCCCTCGCCGAGCACCGCGCGGTCGTAGTCGTGGGTGATGTTGCGGGAGGAGCGGTAGTCGAGAGCGAGCCGGGGGCGGCGTTCGACGAAGGCGCGCCCGCCGAGGCCGCGGGCGGGCTGCACGACGAGACCGGCGAGGGAGGAGGTGCGGTTGCCGACGACGGAGGTGACGTCGATCGCGCCGTCGCGCTCGAACCCGCCGAAGGCGACGGGGAGACCGGTGCGGGTGGCGAGATCGCCGACCGCGCGAGCCAGGAGATCGTCCTCGGAGGCGAGGCCGACTTCTGACATGCTGCGTTACCCACTTCCGGGGGTGACGGCCGCGTCACCCGGTTTCGTAGCGTCGACGATATCACGCGGCCGGTCGACGAAGTCCGGGCGCGGGGGCGCATGCCCCGTCCCATGAGGCAAGGAGGCCACATGTCCGGACCGTCCAACGATGCCACCCCGCCGGGTGGCGTCGACTACATCGCGGTGGAGAAATCGCCGCCGTTCGTCGAGCTGAAGCGGCGCCATCGCAGGTTCGTCTGGCCACTCACCATCGCCTTCCTGGTGTGGTACTTCGCCTACGTGCTGCTCTCGTCGTTCGCGACCGAGTTCATGTCCACGCGCGTCTGGGGTGACATCACCGTGGGGCTGCTGCTCGGCCTCGGGCAATTCGTCACGACCTTCGCGATCACGATGGCGTACGTCTCCTACGCGAATCGCCGCGTCGACCCGCTGTCGGCCGAGATCCGCGGCGAGCTCGAGAAGCAGGAGGCGGGCGCATGATCCCCGTCGCCGCCTCGGCCCCCCTCGCGGTGCACGCCGCCGCCACGACGGCCGCCGACAACAACCCCGTGCTCAACATCTCGATCTTCGGCGCGTTCGTCGCGGTGACGCTGTTCATCGTCATCCGCGCGAGCCGCAACAACAAGACCGCGGCCGACTACTACGCCGCCGGACGCTCGTTCACCGGCCCGCAGAACGGGTTCGCCATCGCCGGCGACTACCTGTCGGCGGCGTCGTTCCTCGGCATCGTCGGCGCGATCGCGCTGAACGGCTACGACGGATTCCTCTATTCGATCGGCTTCCTGGTGGCGTGGCTGGTCGCGCTGCTGCTCGTCGCCGAGCTCATGCGCAACACCGGCAAGTTCACCATGGCCGACGTGCTGTCGTTCCGCCTGAAGGAGCGGCCCGTGCGCATGGCCGCGGCCATCACGACCCTCGCGGTGTGCTTCTTCTACCTGCTCGCGCAGATGGCCGGCGCCGGCGGCCTCGTCTCGCTGCTCCTCGGCATCCACGAGCAGATCGGCCAGTCGATCGTCGTCGCGGTCGTCGGGGTGCTGATGATCGTCTACGTGCTCATCGGCGGCATGAAGGGCACCACGTGGGTGCAGATCGTCAAGGCGTTCCTCCTCATCGGCGGCGCGATCGTCATGACGATCTGGGTGCTCGCGATCAACGGGTTCAGCCTGAACACGCTGCTCGAGTCGGCGGTCGCGGCCTCGACGACCGATCCGAAGGACGCGATCCTCGGCCCGGGTCTGCAGTACGGCAAGAACCCGTGGGACTTCATCTCCCTCGCCATCGCGCTCGTGCTCGGCACGGCCGGCCTGCCGCACGTGCTGATGCGCTTCTACACCGTGCCGACCGCCAAGGAGGCGCGTCGCTCGGTGGTCTGGGCGATCTGGCTGATCGGCCTGTTCTACCTGCTCACCCTCGTGCTCGGCTACGGCGCCGGGGCGCTCGTCACCCCCGATGTGATCCGTGCGGCTCCCGGCGGGGTCAACTCCGCCGCGCCGCTGCTCGCGCAGGCGCTCGGCGGTCCGCTGCTGCTCGGCTTCATCTCGGCGGTCGCGTTCGCGACGATCCTCGCCGTGGTCGCCGGGCTCACGATCACCGCGGCGGCCTCGTTCGCCCACGACATCTACGCCAACGTCGTGAAGAAGGGCAAGGTCGAACCGGATGCCGAGGTGAAGGTCGCCCGTCGCACGGTGATCGTCATCGGCGTGCTCGCGATCCTCGGCGGCATCGGCGTGCAGGGGCAGAACGTCGCGTTCCTCGTGGCGCTCGCCTTCGCCGTCGCCGCCTCGGCGAACCTGCCGACGATCCTGTACTCGCTGTACTGGCGCAAGTTCACCACGCGCGGCGCGGTGTGGAGCATGTACGGGGGCCTCGCCGCGGCGATCGTCCTCATCGTGCTCTCGCCCGTGTTCTGGGGCACCGAGACGAGCGTGTTCAAGAACGTCGGCACCGCGATCTGGCCGCTGAACAACCCTGGCATTGTCTCGATCCCGCTGGGCTTCTTCCTCGGCTGGCTCGGCTCGGTGACGTCGACCCGCAAGGAGGATCCGCGCAAGGCCGCCGAGATGGATGTCCGCTCGCTGACCGGCTACGGCGCGGAGAAGGCGGTCGAGCACTAGCGGCGAGTAGCCCGCAGGGCTCAGGCTCAGCGCCGGCACCCCGGCAGCGGCCCCGGAATCCCCCTCGGATTCCGGGGCCGCTCGCCGCGCGCGGCCTACACGCCCGCGGAGATCCGATGACCGGGGGATGCCCGGACGACCCGCTCCTCGAGGTCGAGGAGGAAGCGCTTGCGTTCGGGGTGGCCGCCGTACTCGCCGATCGAGCCGTCGCTGCGTACTACCCGGTGCACGGGGACCACGATCGAGATCGGGGTGCGCGCGCAGGCGGTGCCGACGGCGCGGTTCGCGCCGGGGGAGCCGGCGGCGACCGCCACGTCGGCGTACGAGCCGACCGCCCCGTAGGGGATCTCGCACACCGCTTCGAGCGCGGTGCGCACGAGGCCGTGCACGGCACGGAGGTCGAGCGGCACGTCGAAGTCCCGCAGCTCGCCCGCGAAGTACGCGTCGAGCTGGTCGGTGATCGGCCGCGTGGCGTCGTCGCCCGGCGCGAGCGCTGCGCCGAGGTGCTCGGTCAGCGCCGCGAGCGCGTGATCCCTGGCATCCACGTGCACCTCCAGCAGCTGCAGGGCGGCCAGGCCCTCGTCGGTGGCGACGACGAGAGCCTGGCCGATCGGTGTCGGGTGCACCGTGAACGCGGCGGGCCGGGATGCCGGCCGCCGCGAGGATGAGCGGGAAGTCATGTCTGCCATGATGGCCCGCGCCGCACGCGCCCCGGCGCCGGAAGGCCCGATCTGTGCACAGTGCGCCGAATCGGCCGATTGGGGAGGAGGCGGCGACGCAATCGCACGAAACCCGCCGCGCCAACGCGCTTCGGGGCGTGTCGGCGCCTAGGGTGTCGAGTGTGTGGCGAGGAGACGGCGGCGCCGTGCGAGGCGAGAGCGAGGCTGAGCACGTGCACTCGGTGACCCCAGCAGACCTGGACTTCGCCGAGCCCGGAGTGGTCGTCACGCACGTCGCCGAGGCGGAGCGCGCGCGGCTGCGCGAAGAGTCGGCGCACCTCGGTGGCCGTTCCACCCTGCTGCACTACACGGATGCCGGTGACGCCGGCATCGACATCACGAAGGCCCACCCCGGGAGCCTCCCGCAGTTCATCACGGGCCGGTCGACCCTGCTGTCGAACCTCTTCCGCGACGAGGTGGCCCTCCGCACCGCGCGACTCGCGGCCGAGCGCATCGCCGCGAAGGACGTGGAACTGCGCACCTCGCGGGGTCTCGACACCGTGCACCTCGCCGTGGCGATCGCCGCGTGGCGGATCGGCGGCGTCTCCTACGCCGCGCCGGTGCTGCTGCGCCCGCTCGCCATCCGGCGGCACCACCTCGACTTCGACCTGAAGCTGCACGGCTCGTTCACCGTCAACCCCGAACTCGTCGAGGCGGCGCGCACCCACTTCGGCATCTCGCTCGACGGCCGCGCGCTCGCCGAGCTCGCCTACGACGGCGGGGTCTTCAAGCCGCAGCCGGTCATCGACCACCTCCGCGCTCTGACGGCGCACGTCGACACGTTCACCGTGCTGCCGCGCCTGGTCGTCTCGACCTTCGCCGACGTGGCATCCGACATGGTGCGCGACGCCGCCGATCTCGACCACCCCGTGCTGAACGCCCTCGCCGGCCACGCCGCCGACCGCGAGGACCTCACCGTCGTGCGGCCGTTGTCGCCCCTGGTGAGCGCCGACGAGCGCCCGCCGGCCTCCGACCGGCTGCTGCTCGACGCCGACGCCGAGCAGGAGGCGGTGCTCGCCCGCATCCTCGCCGGTCAGTCGCTGACGGTGCAGACCCTTCCCGGCACGGGCGGCACCCAGACGGTCATCAACGCCGTCGGCGAGCTCGTCCGCGCCGGCAAGCGCGTGCTCGTGGTCAGCGCCCGCCGCTCGACGCTCGAGGGCGTGCGGCACCGCCTCGCGGGCATCGGCCTGCCGGGGCTCGCCGTCTCGCCCACGCGCCTGCACCGCGACCTCATCCGCGCGATCGGCCGCAACGAGAAGGCCGAGCAGCCCAAGGTCGCCGACGTCGACGATGCTCTCGTGCGCCTGCGGACGGTGCTGCGCGACTACCGCGACGCGCTGACACAGCGGCATCCGCAGCTCGGGATCTCGCCGCTCGAGGCCCTCCGCACCCTCACCGTCATCACGGGGCGCGACCCGCAGCCGGCGGCGCAGACGCGGTTCGACCTGCGCACGCTGCAGCTGCTGAGCACACGTCGCGCCGAAGCCGCGAAGGCGCTGTCGACGGCCGCCGGTCTCGGCGAGTTCCGCTTCGGTCCCGACGACTCGCCGTGGTACGCGGTCGCCTTCGCGACGACGCAGCAGGCCACCGACGCGCACGCCCTCGCGCAGCGCCTGCACCGCACCGAGGTGCCCGCCATCGTCGAGCGCGGCTACGAGCTGATCGCGCAGACGCGCATGCGCCCGTTCACGACGATCACCGAGCTCGGCGCCTACATCCAGCTGCTGCAGGGCATCCGCGGTTCGCTCGACAAGTTCAGCCTCACCGTGTTCGAGCGCCCGCTGGGCGAGCTCATCGGCGCCTACGCGGCCCGCCGCGACGCGCCCGAGCTCTCCGGTCCGCAGCGGCGCCGGCTCAAGCAGCTCTCGCGCGAGTACGTGCGACCGGGCATGCACGTCACCGACATGCACGAGGCGCTCCTGCGCGTGCAGCAGCAGCGCGGGCAGTGGCAGCAGCTGGTCGAGCCGGGCGTGCTCCCCGAACTGCCGATCGGCCTCGACGACGTCGCCGCCAGCTGGCAGCGCGTGAACGCCGACCTCGCCGCGCTCGACCAGGCGCTCGGACGCACCGAACCCCTGGCATCCCTTCCCATCCCGCACCTGCTGCGCACGCTCGCGGGTCTCGCCGCCGAGTCGGCCGTGTTCGACAACCTCGTCGAGCGCGCGACACTGCGCGGACGGCTCGCCGAGCTCGGCCTCGAGCCGCTGCTGACCGAGCTGTCGGTGCGGCACGTCCCCGAAGACCAGGTCGCCGCCGAGTTCGAGTTCGCCTGGTGGCAGTCCGCGCTCGAGGCGATGCTGCGCACCGACCGGGCCCTCCTCGGCGCCAACACGTCGGTCGTCGACCGGCTCGAGCGCGACTACCGCCTCGTCGACGAGGCGCACGCAGGCTCCGCGGGGCCGCTGCTGGCCGCCGAGCTCGCGACGAAGTGGAAGATCGCCGTCGTCGACGAGCCGGAGGAGGCGGCCGCGCTGCGGCACGCGCTGCGCTCGGGCGCGACCACTCCGGTCGAGCTCACCCACGCCGCGCCCACGCTGATGCGCACGCTCGCACCGGTGTGGCTCGCCTCGCCCTACGAGGTGCCCTCGATCCCGGCCGCCGCGCCCTTCGACGTCGTGATCGTCGCGGATGCCGCGGCGCTCTGCCTCGCCGAGGCCGCGCCCGCCCTCCGCCGCGCGCGCCAGGTCGTCGCGTTCGGCGACCCCGTGACCCAGCGCCCGACCCCGTTCAGAGTCGGCGCCGGCGACCCGCAGCCCGAGGACCGGATCGAGTTCGGTGCCGACTTCGATGAAGTGAGCGTCTTCGAGCGTCTCGTCGAGCTGCTCCCGACCGAGACCCTCACCCGCAGCTATCGCGCCGGCGGCGAAGACCTCGCCGAGCTCGTCAACACCGCCTTCTACGGCGGGCGTCTCGTCTCGCTGCCCTGGGCAGGGTCGTACCTCGGCCGCGGCAGCCTCAGCGTCGACTACGTCGAGGGCGGCACCGGCGCCCCCGACCCGATCACCGGCGCGGTGGAGAGCCCCGACGCCGAGGTGGCGCGCGTCGTGACCCTCGTCGTCGAGCACGCCGTGAACCGCCCGAACGAGACCCTCATGGTCGTCACCGCGTCGCGGCGGCACGCCGAGCGCGTGCGCGCGGCGGTCGCGTCGGCCTTCGCCGGCCGCGCCGACGTCGCCGACTTCGTCGGGCGCGACACCGCCGAGCCGTTCGCGGTGCTGGGGCTCGAGGACTCCGTCGCGGAGAGCCGCGACCGGGTCGTCTTCTCGCTCGGCTTCGGGCTCACCAAGCACGGCCGCGTGCTGAGCGACTTCGGCGACCTCTCCGGCGAAGACGGCGAGCGGCTGCTGACGGTCGGGATGACCCGGGCGCGCCGCTCCATGGTGATCGTCTCGTCGATCCGGCCGTCGGCGTTCGACGAGGGACGCCTCGAATCCGGGGCATCCACCCTCATGTCGATCCTCGGCGGCATCGCCGCGCGCGCCCGCGAAGCGCGCCTCGAAGACCTCGCCGACCCGCTGACCCTGACCCTCGCCCGGCACCTGCGGGCGCGCGGCGTCTCGGTCGACGTCGACTATCGCGGTCAGCTGCCGATCGTCGCGCAGTACCAGGGCAAGGCCGTCGTCGCCGAGAGCGACTCCGACACCGTGCGCGACACGCTGCGCGAGACGCTGCGCCTGCGCCCCCAGGTGCTGCGCCGCCTCGGCTGGCACTACATCCGCGTGCACGCGTTCGACCTGTACAGCGACCCGTCCGGCGTCGCCGAGCGCATCGCGGCGATCCTCGGTGTGCCGCCGGAGGGGCCCGCGGACCACGCGCAGACCCAGCCGATCGATGTCGTCTGAGCAGGGCCGCGCGAACGAGCACGACCCGGATGCCCCGCGCCAGCGCATCGTCCGCGTGCGCGGGTCGCGCCGGGCGCGGCTGACACCGGCGCCCGGCTCCGACCCCGAGCCGGAGGCGCCCCTCTCGCGCGACGACGATGCCCCCGCGCTCTCAGGGGAGGGGACGGGGGCATCGGGGCCGAACGACGAGCGCCTGCGTCGAGACGTGCCGCCGCACTACTGAGGCGCGGTGGCGACGTACGGCGTCGCCGCAGACGTCACTTCAGGTCGAGGTTCTTCCGCTCTTCGAGCAGGTCGCGGATCTGGACGAGGAGCTCCTGCTCGGTCGGCAGCGGCTCTTCCTTGTCCTGATCGACGCCGACCTTCGCGGCCTGACGCGCCTTCCACGTGTTCATCGGGTAGACGAACACGAGGTAGACGACCAGCGCCGTGATGAGGAACGTGACGATCGCGGTGATCAGGTTGCCGATCGGGAAGGTCACCTCGCCGTACAGGCCCTGCACGGTGAAGCCGATGTTGCCGCCCGCGTCCTGTTTCATGAAGAGGGCGAGGACGGGGTTGATGATCGCCTCGACGACCGTGTTGACGAGCGCGCTGAACGCCGCACCGATGACGACCGCGACGGCCAGGTCGATGACGTTGCCGCGCAGGATGAAGTCTTTGAAGCCTTTGATCATGTGGGTGCCCCCTCGGTCCCCGGCCTCGGCCGGTGTCAGGATCCCGACGATGCGGGCGAGGACGTTGCCTCGGACTTCAATGATGTCGGAGCGGGCGCATTCCCGCCACCTGCCGCGCCGGAGCCGCCCGCGCGCGAGTCGGTGCGGTAGAAGCCCGACCCGTTGAAGGTCACACCCACGGAGCCGTACTGCTTGCGCAGCGCGCCGCCGCAGACGGGGCACTCGGTGAGGGCGGCGTCGCTGAAGGACTGCACGGCGTCGAAGCGGTGCCCGCACTGCGTGCAGGCGTAGGCATAGGTCGGCATGGATACCTCGGTTTCGAAGGGGGAGAGTCAGCGGCGTGCGGGCGCCAGCGTGATGGTCTGAGTGGGGGTGACGACGCCGGTGACCGGCTGATCGTGCAGGTCGCGCGGCACCTCGTCGATCAGCTCGGAGTCGAAGATCACGGCGTAGACCGGGGGGCAGCGCTCCATCGAACCGATCGTCTTGTCGAAATAGCCGCGACCCCAGCCGAGGCGCATGCCGGTGCGGTCGACGGCCGCGGCGGGGATGATCAGGAGGTCGACATCGTTGACGGCGGAGGGGCTCAGCACCTCGCCGACGGGCTCGGGCACGCCGAACAACCCCTCGGCGATGTCGCCGGTCGGGTCGGCGACCGCCCAGTCGAGCAGGCCGTCGACGCGGGTGATCGGCAGCAGCACCCGGATGCCTCGGGCCATGGCATCCATGATGAAGTCGTGCGTCCCGGGTTCTGTCGGCGTCGAGAGGAAGCACGACACGGATCGGGCGCCCAGGCTCGCCACGAGGGCGTCGAGCTGCACCTTCACGCCCTCCGCCGCGGCCGCGCGGACCGCGTCGGAGTGCTGCTGGCGGCGTTCGCGCAGATCGGCGCGCAGAGCGCGCTTCGCGTCGTCGATCGCATCGGCCATGGTCCGATTGTAGGTGTCGTCGATCGTCATCAGCCGTTCCGTGCCGTGAAACACCGTGCGGGTAGGGTGAGGCCATGACAACGTCGCGCATCAAGGCCGTCATTCCCGCCGCGGGCCTCGGCACCCGGTTCCTTCCCGCCACGAAGGCGATGCCCAAGGAGATGCTGCCGGTCGTCGACAAGCCGGCGATCCAGTACGTCGTGGAAGAGGCGGTCGCCGCCGGAGCCGACGACATCCTCATCATCCTCGGCCGCAACAAGAACAACATCTCGAACCACTTCGACTCGGTGCCCGAGCTCGAGTCGAACCTCACCAACAAGGGCGACCTCGAGAAGCTGCAGCGCGTGCAGGCGTCGACCGATCTGGCCGACATCCACTTCGTGCGCCAGGGCGAGCCGAAGGGCCTCGGCCACGCGGTGCTGCGCGCCAAGCACCACGTCGGCGACTCCACGTTCGCGGTGCTGCTCGGCGACGACCTCATCGACGAGCGCGACCCGCTGCTCGAGAAGATGATCGCCGAGAACGAGCGCACCGGACTCACCGTCATCGCGCTCATGGAGGTCGACCCCGACCACATCCACCTCTACGGCGTCGCCTCCGTCGAGGAGACGGGCGACCCCGACGTCGTGAAGGTCACCGGCCTCGTCGAGAAGCCGAAGAAAGAGGACGCGCCCTCGAACTATGCGGTCATCGGCCGCTACGTGCTGGTGCCGGGCGTCTTCGACATCCTCGAGCGCACCGAGCCCGGCAAGGGCGGCGAGATCCAGCTGACCGACGCGCTCCAGGAGCTCGCGGTCACCGACGGCGTGCTCGGCGTCGTCTTCCGCGGTCGCCGCTACGACACCGGCGATAGGGTGGACTACATCAAGGCGATCGTTCAGCTGGCGTCCGACCGCGACGACCTCGGGCCGCAGCTGCGCCCGTGGCTCAAGGAGTTCGCCGCGCAGCTGTGACGCGTCACCGCGGCATCCGGCGAGGGCCCGGGGCCGGACGGGCCGGGGCCCGAGCATGAGGGAGAGTCGGTGGACCTGACGGTGCCGCGCCAGCACGGGCGCATCTCCATCCGCCTCGTCAAGCAGCGCGACGCCAAGACGCTGCAGAACGAGCTGCTGTCGAACCGGTCGTGGCTGCGTCCGTGGGAGGCGACGAGCCCCGACGGCGCCGTCTCGTTCGACATGCGCCTGGGCATCCGTCGCCTGCTGCAGCAGTACCGTGACGGCGACGGTGTGCCGCTCGTGATGGAGTACGACGGCGAGATCGCCGGGCAGCTGAACGTCTGGGGCATCGCGCGCGGGTCGCTCTCGTCGGCGACGATCGGCTACTGGGTGAGCGAACGGTTCGCCGGGCGCGGGATCACCCCCACGAGCGTCGCCCTCGCCACCGACCTGTGCTTCCGGGAGCTCGGCCTGCACCGGATGGAGATCTGCATCCGCCCGGAGAACACCGCGAGCCTCCGCGTCGTCCAGAAGCTCGGATTCCGCTACGAGGGGCTGCGGCGTCGGTTCATCCACATCGCGGGAGACTGGCGCGACCACCACGCCTTCGCGCTCGTCCGCGAAGAGGTGCCCGAGGGCGTGCTCCAGCGCTGGCTGAACGGCGACGTGCCGGAGGATGCCGCGGCGGTGCCGGGGCTCTGAGGATCGTCTCCCGGACGTCGCCGCAGCTTAAAGTTCGACTCGAAGGTCAGACACGCGGGACGGATGCCGGGTCTCGCGCCTCGGCGGCCCTACCGTGGAGCGCATGGGAGGCCAGGTTCTCGGCGGTGGTGTCATCGTCCTCGTCGCAGTCGTGCTGTGGCTCGTGTACCTGCTGCCCTCCTGGCAGGGGCGCCACCAGTTCTACGCCGCCGAGCGGAATGCCGTGCGGCTCAACCAGGCCCTCCGCATCCTCGCCGAGACGAGCGAGATGCCCCAGGAGGTGCGCCTCGAGCTCAACGCCCGCACCGCCCTCGCCCAGCAGCGCCTCGCGCGGCAGGCGCAGTCGGAGCGCGAAGGCGCCGAACTCGAGCGCGCTCGCGCCGAGCTCGCGCTGACGAAGCTGCAGGCCCGCGCCGACGCCGCTGCCGCCCGAGCGGACGCGGTCGCCGCCCGGGAGCTCGCTGCGGCCCAGACGCGCGCCGCGATGGCCCGCCCCGAGCTGCGCCGCGCGCGGGCGCGGCGGCGCGCTCGGCTCTCGACGACGTTCGTCGGCGCGCTCGCGATCGGTCTCGGCGTGTGGGGCGGGATCGGCCTCGCCGCCGGCGGATCGGCCCTCCTCCTCTGGATCGCCGCGCCGGTCGCCCTCGCCTGCGTGCTCCTGCTCCGTCGGATGAGCGTCGTGACCCGCCGGGCCGTGGCACCGGAGGTCGCCGCACCGGTCGTGCGGACCGCGGCCGAGATGCAGGACGTCGCCCTGGCCTCCGACCGCGTCGCCTGGACGCCCCGCGAGCTTCCGCGGCCCCTCACCGCTTCGGCGGGATCGCGCGCCGCGACCGTGCTCGATGAGGCCGAGGCGCGGGCGGCGTTGCGCCGGGCCGCGACCGAGGAGCGCATGCGGGCGCGCGCCGAGCAGCTGCGCCCCGCGAGCCTCGACCGGGCGCGCGCCGCGCGCGACGAGGAGTTCGCCGGCGGCCCCGCCGCGGGCGACGAGGCCATCGAGGCGCACGTGCGATGGCTGCTCGAGCGTCGCGCCAGCGGGCAGTAAGTCGGCGCGGCTGGGCCGCCGTGGCTCAGCCGACGAGGAGCCTGCCGACGGCGATCACCGCGTCGCGCGGGAGAGTGCGCACCAGGGCATCCATCGCGTTCTCCGCGTCGAGCAGCACGATGTCGGCCCGGGCGCCGACGACGAGGCCGCCCTCCGGCAGTCCGGCGAACGGCGTCGCGGCTCCCGTGGCGAGGTCGACGACGCGGCGCAGGTCGTCGTCGCGCACGATGCCGGCTGCGCGGGCGTACTGCCACGCGATGCCGAGCAGGTCACCGGTGCCGTACGGGCTCCACAGGTCGCGGATGCCGTCGGTGCCGAACCCGAGGCGCACGCCCGCGGCATCCAGCTCGGCGAGCGGCAGCTGCGGGAGGCGGAGCGGCGCCACCGTCGTCATCGTGACCCCGAGTTCGCCCATCCGCGCGAGCAGGTCGCGCCGCCGCGCCGGATCGAGCTGGCTGACAGCGAAGCCGTGCGCGATGTTCACGCGTCCGACGAGCCCCAGCGCCTCCGCGCGGTCGACGATCAGCTCGATCTGGAACGCGCCGAGCTCCGCCGGGTCGTGCAGGTGGATGTCGACGCCCACGCCGTGCTCGGCGGCGAGCGCGAGCACGGCGTCGATCTGTCCGACCGGGTCGCGATCGATCGTCGCCGGGTCGAGGCCGCCGAGGTGGTCGGCGCCGGCGCGGGCCGCATCGGCGAGCAGCTCGAGCACGCCGGGGCGGCGCAGCACGCCGTCCTGCGGGAACGCGACGACCTCGACGGTGAGCGCGTCGCCGTAGTCGGCGACCGCCTCGCGGACGACCTCGATGCCGCGCAGGCCGAGCCCCGGGTCGACGTCGACGTGCGTGCGGATCGCGGTCGTGCCGTGGCGCACGAGCTCGGTGAGCACGCGCTGCGTGATGCCGAGGGACGGAATGCAGAGCTCGTCGCGGCGGGCGCGCTCGTGGCGGATGCGACCCTCGGTGCCGCCCTCGCCGCCGTACGACTGCCAGGGGAGCCCCCACCACGACTTGTCGACGTGCGCGTGCGTGTTGACGAGCCCGGGGAGTGTGTTGTCCCTCCATCCTGGTGGTGCACGAGGGGCCGAAGAGGCGTGATAACCTAGTTCTCGGTTCACGGGCCTATGGCGCAGTTGGTAGCGCGCCTCGTTCGCATCGAGGAGGTCAGGAGTTCGAATCTCCTTAGGTCCACCCGTTCGAGAACGAAAGAAAACCCCCGCTCAGCGGGGGTTTTCTTTTGTCTCCGCCGGCGGGCCTCAGCCCGCCACGGCGGCCGCCTCGCGGGCGCGCAGGTCTTTGCGGAGGATCTTTCCCGAGCTCGACTTCGGGATCGCCTCGATGAACTCCACGCGGCGCACCTTCTTGTACGGCGCGACGTTCTCGGCGACGAACGCCTTCACCTCGTCCTCGGTGAGACCGGAGTCGGGCGCCGCCACGATGAACGCCTTCGGGATCTCCTCCCGCTCGTCGTCGAGCACGCCGATCACCGCGGCATCCATCACCTTCGGGTGGCTGAGCAGCAGCGCCTCGAGCTCCGCGGGTGCGATCTGGTAGCCGTGGTACTTGATGAGCTCCTTGACCCGCTCGACGATCGAGAAGTACCCGCCCTCGTGATAGACGGCGACGTCGCCGGTGTGCAGGTAGCCGTCGGCGTCGAGGGTCTCGGCCGTGGCATCCGGCTTGTTCAGGTAGCCGAGCATGACGTTCGGTCCCTTCACCCACAGCTCGCCCGCGCGCGTCTGACCGTCGTCGCCGATCTCGGTGATCTCCTCGCCCGTCTCGGTGTCGACGAGCTTGCAGGTGATGTTCGGCAGGATCGTGCCGACCGAGCTCACCGGGATGTCGTCGCGGCTGTACGGCATCGCGTGGGAGACCGGGCTCAGCTCGCTCATGCCGTAACCCTGCATCATGCGGGCGCCGAGGCGTCGGCCGGCGATCTCGGCCGTCTCGCCGTCGAGCGGGGCGGCGCCGGAGAAGATCGTGTGCACCGTCGAGATGTCGTACTGGTCGACGATCGGGTGCTTCGCGAGGGCGACCGCGATCGGCGGCGCGATGTAGAGGTACGTGCAGCCGAAGTTCTGGATGTTCTCCAGGAACTGCACCAGGTCGAAGCGCGGCATGGTCACGAGGGCGGCGCGCTGCTTGAGCGCCAGGTTCAGCAGCACCGTCATGCCGTAGATGTGGAAGAACGGCAGCACCGCGAGCACGCGGTCGGTGTTCTTCAGGTCGATGTTGATGCGGCACTGCGCGACGTTCGCGACGAGGTTGCGGTGGCTCAGCATCACGCCCTTGGGGATGCCCGTGGTTCCCGACGAGTAGGGGAGCACGGCGACGTGCGTCGCCGGATCGAAGCTCACGTCGGGGGCGGGCCGGCCCTCGGTCAGCAGACCGCGCAGGTTCGGGTGCTCCGGGGCCGTCTCGGCGGAGCCGTCGAGCACGATGAGGTGGTCGGCGGGGAGTCCGACCGCGTCGGCGGCGGCCTTCGCCTGGGGGAGCAACGGGCTCACCGTGACGAGCCAGGTCGCCCCGGCGTCGCGCAGCTGCTTCTCGATCTCGCCCGGCGTGTAGAGCGAGTTGATCGTCGTGACGGTCGCGCCGGCGCGCAGGATGCCGTGGAACACCGTCGCGAACGCGGGGACGTTCGGGCACAGCAGCCCGACGACCGTGTCGGTGCCGACCTCGCGCGCCGCGAGCGCGCCGGCGAACGCGTCGACCTGCGCCTTCAGCGCGCCGTAGGTGGTCTCGGCGCCGGTCGCGGGATCGATGAGCGCGATGCGGGCGGCGTCGTCGGCGCTGAGATCGCCGAACAGATCGTCGTAGATGCTCGTCGCAGGGATCTCGACATCGGGGAAGGGGCTGGTGAACACGGGCGGTCTCCTTCGACGTGGGTTCCGGCGGCGGTGCCGGTGCCCCCATCCTGGCATCACCGGGGACGCGGTTCCACTGTCGGCGGAACCGCGTTCCCGGTGTGTTCGCTGTGCATTGCGCGGTGCGGGCGGCTCAGGCGTGTGGGCGCGGTGGGGGCTCGGCGGCTCAGGCGCCGGCGGGCACGGCGGATGCCTCGCGCAGCCGCGCCGCGGCGCGCTGCTCGGCGGCGTCGAGCGGCGTGATGCCCTGCGCCGAGGCATCCTCGAACAGCGACCGCACGGCGTCGCCGATGCCGGCGACCCGGTCCATGATCTCGGCGCGGGAGCCGAGCCGCTTCGCCTCGAGGTCGAGGTAGACGACGCCGCCCGCGTTCACGACGAAGTCGGGCGCGTACAGGATGCCGCGGGCCGCGAGCCGGTCGGCGCCGGAACGGTCGGCGAGCGGGTTGTTGGCCGGGCCGCAGACCGCGCCGGCGGCGAGGGCGTCGATGACCTCGTCGTCGAGGACGCCGCCGATCCCCGCGGGCACGAAGAGGTCGGCCGGCACGAGGTGCTCGGTGCCGGGCTCGGTCCACTCGGCGCCCAGGTCGGCGGCGAGGGAGCGCTTCGCGGGGTTCACGTCGGTGACAGTCAGCACAGCGCCCTCGGCGGCGAGACGCACGGCGAGACGACCGCCGACCTGCCCGAGGCCCGAGATCGTGATGCGGCGCCCGGCGACGGCGGGGGACCCCGTGACCTGCTCGAGGGTTGCGCGCAGCGACTCGTAGACGCCGAGGCTCGTCGGGCCCGCCGGTTCGCCCGAGCCGCCCGCCGAATCGGGGAGGCCGACGACGTGCGCGGTGCGCTCGCTGACGGTGAGCATGTCGTCGGTCGTCGAGCCGACGTCTTCGGCGGTGCGGTAGAGGCCGTCGAAGCGCTCGACGGCGTCGCCGAGGTCGAGGAAGGCGGCGCGGCGCCGGTCGGCGTCGAACGTCACCCCGGGCGGCAGGCAGATGACGGACTTGCCGCCCCCGGCATCCAGCCCCGCAGCGGCGTTCTTCAGGGTCATCGCGGCGGAGAGCCGCAGGGCGTCGCCGACGGCGTCGCTCCAGTGCGGATACGTCCACAGGCGGGCGCCGCCGAGGGCGGAGCCGAGAGCCGACGAGTGCAGCGCGACGGTGATGACGAGGCCGCTGCGCGGGCCCGTGGTCACCTCCACGCGTTCGTGGGTGAGATCGGGCAGGGGCAGGGTGTGCGTCATCGCGTCCTCTTTCGGCTGGCCTTGTGGGCTGTGCTCGGCGAGCGCCGCGGCTTTGCGGCGTCGGTCCCATTGTGCCACCGGCCTCGCCGGGTGTGGGGAGCGGCGCTGGCGGGCGGGTGGCGGGCGGGTGGCCGGGGTTTGCGTGCCGGGCCGGTGCGCAATGCAGGAGATCTGTGCCCCGCGGGGCGCTGCGGGTCCGATTCGGCGGCTTCGCAGCCGGATCTCCTGCATTCGTCACGGCCGCCCTCCGCCATCGCCTCCTCCCCAGCCGGCGATTCCGGTGACCTGTCCACAATTCGGCCATCGGCCGCTCCCCGCGCCCCCGCACGGCGGGAGAGTCGGCCTGTGTTCGACATCAGCCACGCCCCGCTCGCCCGCTCCGCCGCACCGGTGCCCGTCAGCTGGCCGGTGTGGTCGCGCGCCGACCTCGTCGGCTCCGGATTGACGTGGCGGCACATCGGCGAAGCGGTGGCGGCGGGCGCCGTCCACCGGGCCCGCCGCAACGCCTACCTGCCCGGGGACGTGGACGCCGCGACGCTCGCCGCGTCCGAGATCGGTGGGCAGCTCGCGTGCGTCTCCGAGCTGGCGAGGCGAGGCGTGTTCGTCCTCGACTCAGCAGTGCTGCATGTGCGGGTCCCGGCCCGCGCCGGCCGCCTGCGCGGAGACCTCCGGAGGGTGCGGGTGCACTGGAACGGCGCGTGCCGGGCGCGGGTCGCGAACGTCGAACTGCTCGACGCGCTGACCGATGCCGTGCAGTGTCAGGGGGCCACAGCGGCGATCGCCACGCTGGACTCCGCCTTGAATCGGGGGCTTCTCGACGAGAACGGCCTGGCGGAACTGGCGCGGCGCGTGCCGCAGCGGCAGCGCGTGCTGCTCCGCCTCGTGGATGCGGCGGCCGAGGCCGGCAGCGAGAGCATCCTGCGCCTCGTGCTCCGGAGACTCGGTTTCCACGTCGAAAGCCAGGTGTCGATCCTGGGCGTCGGGCGGGTCGACTTCCTCGTCGACGGGTGGCTGATCATCGAGTGCGACAGCGAGGCCCATCACGCGGACTGGGCGCAGCAGAAGCGGGACCGGCGGAGGGATCAGGCCGCGGCGGCGCTCGGCTATGCGACCTACCGGCCGATCGCCGAGGACATCTTCTGGCATCGGGAGGCGGTCGTCGCCGCGCTCGTCGGCCTGCGCGAGATGTGGGCGGCGACGGCGGCGCGGCGAGCCGTGACGACTGCAGGAGATCCTGCGCCGAGAACGCGGAAACGTCGCCCGACGCGGGTCGGCGCGCCGCTTCTCCTGCGTTAGTCACCGGATCGGGCGGCGACGCGGATCGCGCTCGCCGGGCGGCCGCTAGGCTCGGGCCATGTCCGACACCCTGTCGCCCCGGAGCCTGCTCGTCCAAGACGCCCTGCGTCAGTCGGGGATATCGGGGGAGATCGTCATCCTGCCGGATGCCGCGTCGACGGCCGCGCTCGCCGCGGCGGCGCTCGGGGTCGAAGTCGGCGCGATCGCGAACAGCCTCGTGTTCTGGTCGGACGGCGAGCCGCTCCTCGTGATGACGAGCGGCGCGCACCGCGTCGACACGACCGCCCTCGCGACGCGCCTCGGCCGGGAGAACATCGTCCGCGCGAGCGTCGACCAGGTGCGAGCGGCCACCGGCCAGGCCATCGGCGGCGTCGCGCCCACCGGTCACCCGGCTCCCGTCGTCACCGTCGTCGACGAGGCGCTCGCCGCCTACCCCGAGATCTGGGCGTCGGGCGGCACGCCGCACACCGTTTTCCCGCTGACCTTCGGCGAGCTCGTCCGCCTCACCGGCGGCACCGTCGTGGCCGTCGCCGGCGACTGACGGCGGAGCCCGCTACCGCCCGGCCGGCTCGGGCCGCGCGCCGAGCACGTCCCACGCGGTCACCGCGGCAGCCGCCGACCACGCCTGCGGGCGGCAGGCGGCGGGGTACGGCGCCGGGCGAGGCGTCTCGGTGCCGCGTCACCAGCGTGCAGCTCGGGCACGCGGTAGTCGAACGCCTCCGCGGCGGCGAGCATCCCCGCGACCACCTCACGGGCGGGACCGTCGAGTCCTGCGCGGGCCATGCCGCGCGCGACGATCGCGGTGTCGTGCGTCCAGACGCTACCGCCGTGGTAGCTGAGCGGCCAGTAGCCGCCGGAGGTCGTGGCGAGCGTGCGCAGCCCGAAACCGGACCGTGAAGACGATGATGATGAGGAAGAGGATGAAGGCGATCGCGGCGCCGATGCCCCAGTTCTGGTTCTGGAACGCGGCGGTGTACGACAGGTAGGCGGGGGTCACGGTCGTCTTCGCCGGACCGCCCTGCGTGCCGGTGTAGATCTGGTCGAACACCTGCGAGCAGCCGATCAGTCCGAGCGTGATGACGGTGAAGAGGGTCGGGCGAAGCTGCGGCAGGGTGATGTACCAGAACCGCTGCCAGCCGTTCGCGCCGTCGATCATGCCGGCCTCGGTGAGCTCGTACCCGACGTTCTGCAGCGCCGCGATGAACAGCAGCATGAACGTGCCGCTCGTCGTGAAGACCGCCATGAGGATCAGCGCGGACATCGCGACCGAGGGGCCGGACAGCCAATCCCACCACGATACGCCGAGGAAGTCGGAGCCGGTGAGCGTCGTCGAGACGCCGAGGGCGCCGAGAGCGACGTGGACGATGCCCCGCGGGTCGCTGAACCAGTTGGGTCCTTCGTCGCCGAGCCGGGCGATGATCGCGTTGACCGGGCCGGCGAAGGAGAAGAGGAAGAGCCAGAGCACGGTGATCGCGACGGAGCTCGTCACCGACGGGAAGGAGAAGGCGGTGCGGAAGAACCCGCGCCCGCGGAGGATCCGCCGACTGATCGTCGAACCCCGTCTCGTCGTGCGCTGAGTGCGCTGAGTCGGGGGCGTCGCCGCTGTGCGCGGATCAGCCGAGGCGCGCGTCAGCTGATGAGGCGCGCGGATCAGCCGATGCGTCGTGCGAGCTCGGCCGCCGCGGGGGCGACGGCGGCTGCGAGACGCGCCGGGTCGACCTCGTCGCCCTGCCAGGTGACCGCGACCGCGGCGACGGGCCATCCGGCGTGGTCGCGCACGGCGACGCCGACGGAGCGGAACCCGAGCGTGACCTCGCCGTCCTCGGTCGCGTAGCCGGTGGTGCGCGCCTCGCGGAGGATCGCCCGGAGCGCCGACGGGTTCTGCGGACCCTGGCCGGTGCGATCGGCGAACACGGCCGCGTCGGGGTACAGCGCGCGCACCTGCTCGCGGGGGAGCGCGGCGAGCATCGCGCGCCCGGTCGCGGTGAGGTGGGCGGGAAGGCGCACGCCGACATCCGTCACGAGCGCCGGGCGGCGGGGTGCGCGCTCCTCGACGATGTAGACGACGTCGCGTCCGCTCATGACCGCGAGGTGGACGCTCTCGCCCGTGCGGTCGGCGAGGGATGCCACGAGGGGGCGGCCGAGCCGGGCGAGCGGCTGCTGGCGCGCGTAGCCGCCCGCGAGCTCGAACGCCGCGGTGCCGAGCCCCCAGCGGCGCTCCGCCTCGAGGTGCACGACGAACCCGTGGGCGGCCATCGCGTGCAGCAGATGGTAGACGGATGACCGCGGGATCCCGAGCTGGTCGGCGATCGTCCGCGCGGCGACCGGACCGCGCTGGCGCGAGAGGAACGCGAGGATCCGTAGCGTCTGATCGGCCGCGGGCACCTGCGGCGCCGGCTGGGTGTCTGGGATCACAGACACAGCATGCCAGGAAAGCCTGGTCCCCGCCCGCTTCCCGCGGTGGAATCGGTGCATGAGCTCTTCCACCCCGCCGGCGGCCGCCACGACCGACGCCACGACCGACGCCGACACGATCACCGTCGGCGCACGTTCGCTCACCCCCGCCGAGGTCGTCGCCGTCGCCCGCAGCGGCGCGCGCGTCGAGATCGCCCCGGACGCCCGCGCCCGCGTCGCCGCCGCCCGAGACCTGATCGAGCGCCTCGCCGACCACCCCGAGCCGCACTACGGCATCTCGACCGGGTTCGGGGCGCTCGCGACCACGTTCATCGCACCCGAGCGGCGACGTCAGCTGCAGGCATCCCTCATCCGCTCGCATGCCGCGGGAACCGGCGCTGAGGTCGAGCGCGAGGTCGTCCGCGCGCTCATGCTGCTGCGCCTGCAGACCCTCGCGACGGGGCACACCGGCGTCAGGCCCGTCGTCGTCGACACGTATGCGGCGATGCTCGACGCGGGCATCACCCCGATCGTCCGCGAGTACGGGTCGCTCGGCTGCTCGGGCGATCTCGCGCCGCTGTCGCACGTCGCGCTCGCGGCGCTCGGCGAGGGGCGGGTGCGCACCGCGGACGGCGAAGAGACGGATGCCGCGAGCGCACTCTCCGCCGCCGGGATCGCTCCGCTCGTGCTCGAGGAGAAGGAGGGCCTCGCCCTCATCAACGGCACCGACGGCATGCTCGGTATGCTCCTCCTCGCCATCCACAACCTCGAGAACCTCCTCGATGTCGCCGACGTCGCCGCGGCCCTCTCGGTCGAGAGCCAGCTCGGCACCGACGCCGTGTTCGCCGCCGACCTCATGGCGCTCCGCCCGCAGGTGGGACAGGCCGACTCGGCGGCGCGGCTGCGCGCCCTCCTCGCCGGATCGGCGATCATGGCGAGCCACCGCGACCCCGCGGTGTGCACGCGCGTGCAGGACGCCTACTCGCTGCGCTGCTCGCCGCAGGTGCACGGCGCCGCGCGCGACACCCTGACGCACGCGGCGCTGATCGCCGGCCGCGAGCTCGCCGCTGCGGTCGACAACCCGGTGGTGACCTCCGACGGGCGCGTCGAGTCGAACGGCAACTTCCACGGCGCACCCGTCGCGTATGTGCTCGACTTCCTCGCGATCGTGGCCGCCGACGTGGCATCCATCTCGGAACGCCGCACCGACCGGGCGCTCGACCGCACCCGCAGCAACGGGCTGCCGCCGTTCCTCGCCGACGAGGTCGGCGTGGACTCGGGCCTTATGATCGCGCAGTACGCCGCGGCCGGGATCGTCTCCGAGCTCAAGCGCCTCGCGGTGCCGGCCTCGGTCGACTCGATCCCGTCGTCTGCGATGCAGGAGGACCACGTCTCGATGGGCTGGGCCGCGGCGCGCAAGCTGCGCCGTGCGGTCGACGGCCTCGCGCGCGTGCTCGCCATCGAGATCGTGACCGGATGCCGCGCCCTGGACCTCCGCGCCCCGCTCGAACCGGCCCCCGCCACCGGCGCGGTGCGCGACCTCGTGCGCGCGGCCGGGGTCGCCGGGCCGGGTCCGGACGCCTTCGTCAGCCCCGACATCGAGGCCGTGACGCAGCTCGTGCTCTCGGGCGCGGTCGCGCGCGCCGCGGGTGACGCCGTGGCCGCGTTCACAACGTCGGATTTCTCGGCCTGAAAGGATCCGAACAGCCATGATCACGCCCGCTGACGACCGAAACTCCGACGTTGTGAACACGCCCGCCCGGCCACCCGTCCGCGCGCCGCGAGGCGCCGAGCGCACCGCGAAGAGCTGGGGCGCCGAGGCGGCCAAGCGGATGCTGATGAACAACCTCGACCCCGAGGTCGCCGAGCACCCCGAAGACCTCGTCGTCTACGGCGGCACCGGCCGTGCCGCGCGGTCGTGGGCGGCATACGACGCGATCGTGCGCACCCTCGACGAGCTCGAGCCCGACGAGACCCTGCTCGTGCAGTCGGGAAAGCCCGTCGGCGTCTTCCGCACGCATGAGTGGGCGCCGCGGGTGCTCATCGCGAACTCGAACCTCGTCGGCGACTGGGCGACCTGGCCCGAGTTCCGCCGGCTCGAAGAGCTGGGACTCACGATGTACGGCCAGATGACGGCCGGATCGTGGATTTACATCGGCACGCAGGGCATCCTGCAGGGCACGTACGAGACCTTCGCCGCGGTCGCCCGCTCGCTCGGGCGCGAGAGCCTCGCCGGCACCCTGACCCTGACGGCGGGCGCCGGCGGCATGGGCGGCGCGCAGCCGCTGGCGGTGACGCTCAACGACGGTGCGGTGCTGATCGTCGACGTCGACGAGTCGCGCCTGCGCCGCCGCGTCGAGCACGGCTACCTCGACGAGTACACGACCGACCTGGACACCGCGGTCGCGCGCGTGTCGGCGGCGAAGGCCGCCGGCGAGGCGCGCAGCGTCGGCGTCGTCGGCAACGCGGCCGAGGTCTTCCCCGAGCTGCTGGGCCGTCAGGTGGCGGGCGAGATCGCGATCGACATCGTCACCGACCAGACGAGCGCGCACGACCCGCTCGCCTACCTGCCGATCGGCATTCCGGTCGCGGAATGGAAGGATGCCGCCGCGTCCGACCCGGCGGCGTTCACCGACCGGGCACGCGCGTCAATGGCGGCGCACGTCGCCGCGATGGTCGGCTTCCAGGACGCGGGCGCGGCGGTCTTCGACTACGGCAACTCGATCCGCCGCGAGGCAGAGCTCGGCGGCTTCGAGCGCGCCTTCGCGTTCCCCGGCTTCGTGCCGGCGTACATCCGGCCGCAGTTCGAGGAGGGCCGCGGCCCGTTCCGCTGGGTCGCGCTGTCGGGCGATCCGGCCGACATCGCGAAGACCGATCGCGCCGTCATGGAGCTCTTCCCGGACGACGCCGGGCTCCGCCGCTGGCTGACCCGGGCGGGGGAGACCGTGCACTTCGAGGGCCTGCCGGCGCGGATCTGCTGGCTCGGCTACAAGGAGCGCCACCTCGCCGGGCTGCGGTTTAACGAGATGGTCGCGTCGGGCGAGCTCGCCGGCCCCATCGTGATCGGCCGCGACCACCTCGACGCCGGATCGGTCGCGAGCCCCTACCGAGAGACCGAAGCGATGGCCGACGGCTCCGACGCGATCGCCGACTGGCCGCTGCTGAACGCGCTGCTGAACACGGCGTCCGGGGCATCCTGGGTGTCGATCCACCACGGCGGCGGCGTCGGCATCGGCCGCTCGATCCACGCCGGGCAGGTGACCGTCGCCGACGGCACGGACCTCGCCGCCGAGAAGATCGAGCGCGTGCTCACGAACGACCCCGGCACGGGCGTCATGCGGCACGTGGATGCCGGATACGAGCGTGCCCGCGAGGTCGCGCGCGAGCGCGGGCTCACGATCCCGATGCTGGACACGCCGTGACCGACCTGCTCATCACGAACATCGGCGAGCTGACGACGAACGTCGTGGGCCTCGGCGACGACGCGGCCGACCCGACCGGCCTCATCCGCGACGCCGCCCTGCTCGTCCGCGGCGGCCGCGTCGCCTGGGCCGGCCGCGCGGCGGATGCCCCCGCCGCCCCCGCGAGACACCGTTCGCGCGCCGAGACACCCGCGATGGACCGGAGTCTCGGCGCACAGGCGGTGTCTCGCGGCGAGCTGCCCGGCGAGCTGCCCGGCGAGGTGCGCGTCGTGGATGCCGGGGGGCGCGCCGTCGTGCCGGGGTTCGTCGACAGCCATACGCACCTCGTGTTCGGCGGCGACCGGGCCGACGAGTTCGAGGCGAGGATGGCCGGGGTTGCGTATGCCGCGGGCGGCATCCGTCGCACGGTCGCCGCGACGCGGGCTGCGAGCGACGACGAGCTGCGTGCCCGACTCGGCCGGCTGACCGCCGAGCTGCACGCGCAGGGCACGACGACGTTCGAGATCAAGACGGGCTATGACCTCACGGTCGACGGCGAAGCGCGGCTCGCGCGCCTCGCCGCCGAGGCCACGGGCGAGGTGACGTTCCTCGGTGCGCACGTCGTTCCCGCCGAGTACGTCGACGACCGCGAGGCCTACCTCGATCTCGTGACCGGACCGATGCTCGACGCGGTGCGCCCGCACGCGCGCTGGATCGACGTCTTCTGCGAGACGGGCGCCTTCACGCCCGCCGAGTCCGAGCGCGTGCTCCGCGCCGGAATCGCGGCGGGCCTCCGCCCCCGCGTGCACGGCAACCAGCTCGGCGAGGGGGAGGGCGTGCGCCTCGCGGTCGCCCTCGGCGCGGCATCCGTCGACCACTGCACCTACCTCAGCGACGCCGACGTCGCCGCGCTCGCCGGCAGCGACACCGTCGCGACGCTGCTGCCGGGGGTCGAGTTCTCGACGCGGCATCCGTACCCCGACGCCCGCCGCCTGCTCGACGCGGGGGTCACCGTCGGCCTCGCGAGCGACTGCAATCCCGGCACGAGCTTCACCTCGTCGATGCCGCTCATGATCGCCCTCGCCGTGCGTGAGATGGGTATGACCATCGCCGAAGCGGTGTGGGCCGCGACGGCCGGCGGGGCGCGGGCGCTCGAGCGCTCCGACGTCGGCCACCTCGGTGCGGGAGCGCGGGCCGATCTCGTGATCCTCGACGCGCCGACGCGCACGCACCTCGCCTATCGCCCGGGTGTGCCGCTCGTGCACGAGGTCTACCGCGGGGGCGTGCCGTTGCGCTGAACCAGGCCCCGCGCGCGAGACGAGCCCTCGAGATCAGGGAGCGTCGAAGCTCCAGGCATCCGGATCGACCGCCGTCGCCACGTCCCAGTCAGAGCTCTCCCACCGGAACGTGGCGACGGCGCACGTCGGCATGTGACCGATCGCGCCGCTTGAGAGGCGCTCGGCGAGCACTGTCATCCCGGGATCGTGTGCGACGACCATCACGGCGTCGACACCGCGCTCCGCGGCGGCGGCCAGCAGGCGCGGCGCCGGTGCGCCGTACAGGTCGGGGTCGAGCTCGGGTTCGAGACCGAGCGCCGCGCCGAAGAACGCCGCGGTGGTGCGGGCGCGGAGCGCGGTCGACGACAGCAGCACGTCGAGGCGGACGTCGGATGCCTCGAGCGCCGCCGCCAGGCGCCGGGCCTGTGCCGGCGCGTCGCGCATCCCGCGGGCGTTCAGCGGCCGGTCGTGGTCGTCGAGCGACGGGCTGCCCCAATCGCTCTTCGCGTGGCGCACGAGTACGAGCGTCGTCATCGAGTGGCTCCCTTCCGGGCGTGCAGGCCCGCGAGAAGTTCCAAAACGCACAGGGCGGCGAGGCGCACGGTGCGTCCGTCCGGCGTATCCGCCGTCGCGTCGACCTCGACGATGTCGGCGCTGCGCACCCGCGGGTCTGCGGCGATGCCGCGCACGAGCGCCCGCAGCTCCCACGCCTGCAGCCCGCCGGGAACCGAGGCGGGACAGCCCGGCGCGACCGAGCGATCGCAGACGTCGACGTCGATGTCGAGATGGATGCCCCCGCCGGCCGTCGCAGCGGCCGCCCCGCCGCCGGCGATCTCGCGCGCCTCCGCGACGGCGTCATCGATGCCGCGGCGACGCAGCTCGTCGAGGGTGATCACCCGGATGCCGAGGTCCGCGGCTCGCCGCGCGTAGGCGGCGGAGTTCGCGAAGTCGGCGATGCCGAGCTGCACGATGCGGCGCGGGTCGAGTCCGTCCTCGACGAGGCGGCGCACGGGGGAGCCGTTGGACACCCCGTCGCGGAGGTCGAAGTGCGCGTCGAGGGTGATGAGCCCGGCCGCCCCGGCGCCCTGCGCCGCCGCGTAGGTCACGGAGTTGTCGCCGCCGAGCACGACGACGAGGTCGGATGCCTCGGCGAGCGCCTCCACTCGCGTACGCAGGCGGGCCTCGCCCTCGGGTCCATCGGGATCGCCGACGTCGCCGGCATCGGCGATCTGGAGCTCCTCGGCGAGGTCGATCGGCGGCGGCCCGAGCAGCGTCGGGCTGAAGCGGCGGAGCGCCTCGCGGACGGCGCCGGGCGTGGCGTCGGCGCCGGTGGGCGACAGCGAGGTGCGGTGCGTGGGCGCGCCGAGCAGCACCGCGTCGACCCGGTCACCCGGCGCTGGGGCCGGCCACCCGCCCGCGCGCGGCCAGAGCGGATCGTACGAGGGTGGACCGGGCGAGGGTTCGCCGTGCGAGGGCGTGCCGTGCGGGGGCGCGCTCATCCGACGTACACCCAGGCCTCTCGCCCGTTCGCGAGGCGCACCCGCGCGCGGCGGTACAGCGCCGCCTCGAACTCGTCGGCGGCGTCGAGCTCTTCGCTCGTGACGTGCACGACCGTGCCGACGACCTTGTCGAGGGCGTTGCCGGTGTGCCGGAGCACGGGATGCACCGACGGTCCCGCCACGTCGGAGAGGCGCGCGTCGTCGATCTCGATGTAGTCGATCGTGTACCCGGGCAGCGTCGCGGGCTGCGACACGACGAGGCGCCCGAACGTGTCGAGCTGCACCTCGGCATCCTGCAGGCTGCCGTAGGTGAACAGCAGCTGGTCCGGCTGTTCGCTCACGCCCCCACGGTACTCCCGGTGCTCCGGCGGGGCGAGGACGGCGCTCACGTGAGCACGGCCTGCGCGATCGCATAGATCGCGAGGCCCGCGAGCGCACCCACGATCGTGCCGTTCAGGCGGATGTACTGCAGGTCGCGGCCGACCATCAGCTCGATCTTCTCGGTGGTCTCGGCCGGGTCCCACTTCTCGACGGTGTCGGTGATGATCGAGGCGATGTCGTGGCGGTAGCGGTCGACGAGGAAGACGGCGGCGTCGGCGACCCGGGTGTCGACCCGCTCCTGCAGCGCCGTGTCGGAGGCGAGCCGGTCGCCGACCTCGACGAGGGCCGCGCTCATGCGGCGCCGCAACGCGCTCTCCGGGTCGGCCAGGCTCCGCAGGAGCCCCGCCTTCGCGGTGTTCCACGCCTCGGCGGCGAGCTCGCGCACGCGCGGGCTGTCGAACACCGCGCTCTTGGCGTCTTCGAGCCGGGCGATCGTCGCCGGATCGTGCTGCAGGTTCTCGGCCAGGCGCGTCAGGTAGCGGTCGATGGCGTGGCGGGCGGGATGCTCGGGATCGGCCTGCACGGCCGCCGCGAACTTCACCGCCTCGTGATAGACGGTGTCGTCGACGAGCCGCATCGCCACCGACGGCACCCACGACGGCAGGCGGCGCGAGACGAGCCCGGTGAACGAGTCGCGGTTGGCCTGCAGCCAGGTCGAGATGCTGTCGACGGCGAGGTCGACGGCGCCGTGGTGCGCCCCGGCATCCACCACCCGTTCGAGCCACCCGCCCATCGTCGGCGCCCACTCCGGCTGGAGCAGGTGCTCGCGGGCGAGATCGCCGATGAGGTCCTGCACCTCGTCGTCGCTGAGCGCATTGAGGATGCCGGTGGCCATCGCCGAGGCCTCGCGAGAGACCAGCTCGGCGTTCTCGGGCCGGCGCAGCCACGCGCCGGCGGTCGCGGCGATGTTCGTCGATTCGAGCTTCGCGCGCACGACGTCGCCCTCGAGGAAGTTCGTCTCGATGAACTCGCCCAGGCTCCGGCCGATCTCGTCCTTGCGCTTCGGGATGATCGCGGTGTGCGGGATCGGGATGCCGAGGGGGTGGCGGAAAAGCGCCGTGACGGCGAACCAGTCGGCCAGGGCACCGACCATGCCGCCCTCCGCCGCGGCGCGCACGTAGCCGAGCCACGGGTAGCGGTCCTGCAGCGTGAACGCGATGACGAAGACGACCGCCATGAACACCAGCGCGCCGAGGGCGACGCCCTTCATGAACCGCAGCGATCGGCGCCGCTCCTGATCGGCAGGGCTGAGGAGTTCGGTCGGTGTGCGGGCCATGCCGTCAGTTTCGCACGGTGGTCAGGCCGCGGCGTATCCTTGCGGCGTGATCGACGACTTCAAGAAGCGTGCCCTGCACCGCACGAGCATCCTCGAAGGTCAGGTGCGAGGCCTCGCCAAGATGATCGAGAACGAGGACTACTGCATGGACATCATCGCCCAGTCGCGTGCCGTGCAGAAGGCGCTCGCGTCGCTCGACAAGCTGCTCATCGAGAACCACCTGCGCACCCACGTGGCGCACATGTTCGCCGAGGGCGGCGCCGAGCGCGAGCAGGCCGTCGCCGAACTCCTGAAGGCCTACGACCTCGAGAGCCGCTGACCTGCGGCGGCGCTCCGGCGCCCGTCGCTCGGGCGCCTGGTCGCCGGACCCCGGCCGGCGTCGTGCACACGGGCATCCGCGTCGGCGCAACTGCAAGGGTTCGTGCGCGACACGCCGGATGGATGCCCGTGACGGCGGCGTGTCGGGTCGAAACCCTTGCAGTTGGGGTTCGGGGTTTGGGGTTCGGGGTGCGGGGTTCGGGGTTCGCGCCGGGTCAGCTGGAGACGGGCCCGAGCCAGGCGGCCGCGACGGTGGCGTGCGCCGACTCGGGGTCGGAGGGGTGGAACATGCCGGCCAGCACGTCGCGGTAGAGACGGCTGAGCTCGTTGCGGGTGAAGTAGCTCGATCCGCCCGCGACGAGCATCGCCTCGTCGACGATCTGCTTCGCGGCGACGACCGCACGGTGCTTGAGCCCCGACAGCTTCGCGAACCACAGCGCGCCGTGGTCGGCCCGCTGGTCGACGTCGGTCGCGAGCGAGGAGATCTGGGGGAGGAGCCCGTCGTACGCGAGGGCCATCTCCGCGATGCGCCAGCGGATGTCGGGGTCATCCGCGTAGGCGAGGCCGGTCTTCTTCGAGGTGCGCTTCTTCGCGGTGAGCACCGCGAGGTCGAGCGCCCGTCGCGCGATGCCGGTGTACACGGATGCCAGGAGCACCTCGAACACGCTGAAGATGCCGAACACGATCGGGTCGGGGTTCGGCCCCGGGGCGACGCGGCGGACCACGCGGTCGGCGGGAGCCACGGCCCCGTGCAGCTCGGTCGTGCGCGACTGCGTGCCGCGCATGCCGACGGTGTCCCAGTCGTCGCGCGTCGTGACGGCATCGGTCCGCGGGACGAAGGCGTAGACCATCTGCGGGCCGTCCGGCGAGGTGATGTCGAGTCCGTGGAGGCCGAGCTGGGTCCACACCGGGCCGAGCGAAGTGAAGATCTTCGTACCGGTGAACGCGTAGGAGCCGTCGGGCTGGGGCTCGGCGACGGCGTCGCTGCCGAAGAGCACGAGGTCGTTGCCCGCCTCGCTGATGCCGAACGCGAACACCTCGCCGGCCGCCGCGCCCTCCTGCACGAACTCCAGCCCCGAAATGCCGCGGTCGCTGAACACCTTCGCGACCCCCGTCCAGACGAGGTGCATGTTGATCGCGAGCGCCGTCGCCGGCGCCGCCGTGGCGAGTCGCTGCTGCAGAATGGATGCCTCGGCGAGCCCGAGGCCCGCGCCGCCGAGCGCCTTCGGCACGAGGATCGCGAGATACCCGGCATCCGTCAACTCGGCGAGGTCCTCGTCGGGGAAGCGGTTCTCGGCGTCGACGGCAGCGGCGCGGGAGCGGATGCGCTCCAACAGCTCGTCGGACAGATACGCGGCGGGGTCGAAATCGGTCACCCCTCTATCCTGGCCCCGCCGCGCCGGCCCGGCGCGGCCGGCGCGGCCACCGCGGTCGGCGCGGCCCTGGCACCGCCCGCGGGCGGGCAGGATGGACGCATGATCTCGACCGACCTCGCCGCGGCGCTGCGCGACGCCGGGCTCGCGTGGCATCCGGCCTCGGGCGACCGGTTCCAGCTCGACGAGCCCGAGTTCGACGCCGACGTGTTCACGGTGAGCGAGATGACGATCGAGCCGCGCCGCTACCCGACCGGCACGATCCTCGCGTTCAACGGCACGACGGAGTGGGCGCTCGACTCGGTCGCGCTCGACGACGCGCTGTGGCTGCCGCGCGAGGACCAGCTGCGCGAGCTGCTGCGCGGGGCGTTCCGCTCACTCGTGCGCCTCGCCGACACGTACCGCGTCGAGATCGTGTTCGCGGGGGAGGCGGCGGCGTTCGAGCATCCGCAGCCCGAGGATGCCTACGCGCTCGCGCTCCTCCACGTGCTCCGCCGCATCGCCTGAACCTCGCGTCGGCGCCACGCAGCGCGCTCAGCCGAGCGCGGCGGCGAGGTGACGCATCGTGTCGTCGGGCTTGTCGCGATGCGGCGAGTGGCCGGCGCCGGTGACGACCGACATCGTGACGACGGGGTTCCGCGACACCTCCTCCGCGAGGGCGCCCTTGAAGATGGAGTACACCTTCGGGTCGCTCGCGATGATGTGCGTCGGCACGGTCAGCCGCGCCGCGGCGGCGCGGACGTCCCACGGGGTGTTCTGGGCGCTCGTCTGCTCGACCGCCCAGCGGCTCGCCTGCGCGGCGGAGAGCGCCTTCAGCTCGATGTCGTTCGGATGCCACGTGGGGTGCTCCGCCCGCACCGCCGCCTCCGACGGATCGGCGAACGCGCGCTCCTGACTCGTGCGGACGACCTGGCGGTCGTGGTCGGCGAGGTGGATGGCCGGGTCGACGAGCACGAGGCGCCGCGTCCACGCGGGCGTCGCCGCGCTCGCGCTGGTGGCCGCCGCGCCGCCGAGCGAGTGGCCCACGACGAGATCCCACGGCTCGCCGTCGGGAGCCGCCGTGTGCACGAGGTCGGCGGCGTACGCGGCGATCGAGTAGTCGACCGCCCGCGGGGCCGTGCCGTGGCCGCGCAGGTCGACGGCGGTGGCGTGCCACCCGGCATCCGCCAGCGCGACGCCGTAGAGCCACATCAGCGCGCCGTTCGAGCCGAGGCCGTGGACGAGCAGCGCGTGTGTGGTGGCGTGCGGGTCGCCCCACGACAGACGGGGGAGGGTGAGAGGTGCCGGCATGCGGTCAGGATATCGACACGCTCAGGTGATGACCGGCACCGGCTCGGTGTCGGGGATCGGGCTCGCGTCGCGGCCGCGCAGGTCGGGGAAGCCGCGCACGAACGCCGTCGCGACGAGCGCGCCGAGGATCGCGAACGCGGCCGCCGCGGCGTAGGCGCCGGCGGGACCGACGCCGTCGATGAGGAAGCCGGCGACGGCCGAGCCGAGGGCGGCGCCGATCAGCTGACCCGTGCCGATCCATCCGTACGCCTCGGCGGTCTCGCTGAACTTCACGGATGCCGAGGTCATCGCGAACATCACGGCGAGGGCGGGCGCGACACCGGCGCCCGCGACGAGCAGGCAGGCGCTCACCCACCACGGAGTGGCGGGCGTGATGTCGCTGACGAAGAACGAGGCGGCGACGAGCCCGACCGCGACGACGGTGAGGCGGCGTGCCATCGCCCACGGACCCATCGGGATGTGGCCGAACGCGAGCCCGCCGATGAGGCTGCCGACGGAGAAGACCGCGAGCACGAGGCCCGCCTCGAGGCCGCTGTGGCCGAACGTCGCGACGACGGCCGCCTCGACGGCCGAGGCGCCGCCGATGAGGAGGAAGCCGATGACGGTCGCGAGCAGCACGACGGGCTTGCCGAGCACGCGGCCGAACCCGCGGCGGCTGCGCGGGATGCGCACGCGGCCGAGTTCGGGGGAGAGGATGAACCACGTGCCGCCGCCGACGAGGAACACGACGATGAGCAGGAGCGCCGGTACCGTGCCCACCTGCGTCGCGACGAGCGTGATGACGACGGGCGCGAGGATCCAGATGATCTCCTGCAGGCTCGCGTCGAGGGAGAACAGCGGCGTGAGCTGACGGGAGTTGACGATCTTCGGGTAGATCGTGCGGACCGCCGACTGCACCGGCGGGGTGGACAGGCCCGCGATGAGCCCGAAGATCATGTATCCGACGATGTTCAGGGGGGCGAGGGCGAGCACGACGATCGCTGCGGCGCACACGGCCGTGGTGATCGTGAGCACGCGGCGCATGCCCCAGATGCCCATCCAGCGGCTCGTGACGGGGCCGGCGGTGGCCTGGCCGATCGAGGCTGCGGCGAGCACGAGGCCCGCCGCGCCGTAGGAGCCGGTCTGCTGCTCGACGTGGAGGAGGATCGCGAGGCTCGTCATCCCGTTGGGAAAGCGCGCCGTTAGCTGTGCGGCGATGATGCGCGCGACCCCTCGGGTGCGCAGGAGTTCCCGATATCCCGCCACCCCACAACGGTATCAATCGCGGAGGTGCGCCCGGCACGGGCATCCACCGGGCAAGTGCGACACGCCCGCGACACGCCGAGGCGGTGTTTCCACAACCGATCCGATGTCGGAGGCCCTCCTTAGCGTCGGATCTGTGGACGGATGCCGGTGACGCGAGCGAAAGGCGCGTGATTCAGGCCTTTTCCGGGCGTCGAAGCGGCGGCCGATCTGTGGATGAAACGGTGGACAAGATGTGTTGTACCTGGGGAGAGCGGTGAAAAACTACACGGATGTAACTACTACCCCTTGTGGTGCTTCCGAGTGTCCGTACCCATATGTAGTATTGGACTCCCGGCGAAGGACCGCCGGAGTACTGGGCGAGATGTGAGGGGAGATAAGGATCGATATGGCGATCACGGTTTACACGAAGCCGTCGTGCGTGCAGTGCAACGCGACGTACCGGGCACTGGACTCGAAGGGCATCGACTATGAGGTCCTCGACCTCTCGGAAGACCCCGCAGCGCTCGAGCACGTGAAGTCGCTCGGCTACCTGCAGGCGCCGGTCGTCGTCACCGACGAGGACCACTGGTCGGGCTTCCGTCCCGACAAGATCGACGAACTCGCTTCGCGACTGGCGTGATCTGAGATGAGCGCGGTCGCCACGAGCGCGCCGCTGCTCGTCTACTTCTCCAGCGTGTCGGGAAACACGGCACGCTTCATCGAGAAACTGGGGCTGCCCGCGCGGCGCATCCCCCTACTGCCGACCGACCCCGAGATCGAGGTGGACGAGCCGTTCGTGCTCGTCACCCCGACCTACGGGGGCGGTCAGGGCAGAGGCGTCGAGAAGGGCGCCGTTCCGAAACAGGTGATCCGTTTTCTCAACGACGAGAAGAACCGGTCGCTCATCCGCGGGGTGATCTCCGCGGGCAACACCAATTTCGGCGAGCACTACTGCGTCGCCGGCGACATCATCAGCCGCAAGTGCACCGTGCCGCACTTGTATCGGCTAGAACTTTTCGGCACGCCTGAGGACGTCGCCCGTGTGAGCGACGGATTGGAACGATGGTGGACACAGCAGTGACCGAGGCGACCTTCAAGACCGATGCGCGATTCGAGGGGCTCGACTACCACGCCCTGAACGCGATGCTCAACCTGTACGGTGCGGACGGCAAGATCCAGTTCGACGCTGATCAGCGTGCCGCGCGGGAGTACTTCCTGCAGCACGTCAACCAGAACACCGTCTTCTTCCACTCGCTCAAGGAGCGCCTGGACTACCTCGTCGAGAAGGAGTACTACGAGGGCGCGGTGCTGGAGAAGTACCCGTTCGAGTTCATCCAGCGCCTCAACGACCGCGCGTACGCGGCGAAGTTCCGTTTCGAGACGTTCCTCGGCGCGTTCAAGTACTACACGAGCTACACGCTGAAGACGTTCGACGGCAAGCGCTACCTCGAGCGCTTCGAAGACCGCGTCGTCATGACCGCGCTGGGTCTCGCCGACGGCGACCAGCGCCTCGCCGAGCAGCTCGTCGACGAGATCATCTCCGGCCGCTTCCAGCCCGCCACCCCGACCTTCCTCAACACGGGCAAGGCGCAGCGCGGCGAGCTCGTCAGCTGCTTCCTGCTGCGGATCGAAGACAACATGGAGTCGATCGCCCGTGGCATCAACTCCGCGCTGCAGCTCTCCAAGCGCGGCGGCGGCGTCGCTCTGCTGCTGTCGAACATCCGCGAGGCCGGCGCGCCGATCAAGCAAATCGAGAACCAGTCGTCGGGCATCATCCCCGTCATGAAGCTGCTCGAAGACAGCTTCAGCTACGCCAACCAGCTGGGCGCCCGGCAGGGTGCCGGCGCGGTGTACCTGTCGGCGCACCACCCCGACATCCTGCGCTTCCTCGACACGAAGCGGGAGAACGCCGACGAGAAGATCCGCATCAAGACGCTCTCGCTCGGTGTCGTCATCCCCGACATCACCTTCGAGCTCGCCAAGAACGGCGAGGACATGTACCTCTTCTCGCCGTACGACGTCGAGAAGGTCTACGGTGTGCCGTTCGGCGACATCTCGGTCACCGAGAAGTACCGCGAGATGGTCGACGACTCGCGCATCAAGAAGACCAAGATCGGGGCGCGCGAGTTCTTCCAGACCCTCGCCGAGATCCAGTTCGAGTCGGGCTACCCGTACATCATGTTCGAGGACACGGTGAACAAGGCCAACCCGATCAAGGGCCGCATCAACATGTCGAACCTCTGCAGCGAGATCCTGCAGGTGAACACGCCGACGACGTACAACGAAGACCTCTCGTACGCCGAGATCGGCAAGGACATCTCCTGCAACCTCGGGTCGATGAACATCGCGCTGGCGATGGACGGCAAAGACCTCGCCGGCACCGTCGAGACCTCGATCCGCGCGCTCACCGCGGTCAGCGACCAGAGCCACATCCGCTCCGTCCGCTCGATCGAAGACGGCAACGACCGTTCGCATGCGATCGGCCTGGGCCAGATGAACCTCCACGGCTACCTCGCGCGCGAGCACGTGTACTACGGGTCGGACGAGGGCCTCGACTTCACGAACATCTACTTCTACACGGTGCTCTTCCACGCGCTGCGCGCGTCGAACCAGATCGCGATCGAGCGCGGCACCGCGTTCGACGGCTTCGCGGACTCGACGTACGCGTCGGGAGAGTTCTTCGACAAGTACACGGATGCCGTGTGGGAGCCCGAGACCGCGAAGGTGACCGAGCTGTTCACCGGCATCCACATCCCCACGCAGGATGACTGGCGCGAGCTCAAGGCATCCGTCCAGCAGCACGGCATCTACAACCAGAACCTGCAGGCGGTGCCGCCGACCGGCTCGATCTCGTACATCAACAACTCGACGTCGTCGATCCACCCGATCGCGTCGAAGATCGAGATCCGCAAGGAAGGCAAGATCGGTCGCGTCTACTACCCGGCGCCGTTCATGACGAACGACAACCTGGAGTACTACCAGGACGCGTACGAGATCGGTTACGAGAAGGTCATCGACACGTACGCCGCGGCGACGCAGCACGTCGACCAGGGCCTGTCGCTGACGCTGTTCTTCAAGGACACCGCCACCACGCGCGACATCAACAAGGCGCAGATCTACGCGTGGCGCAAGGGCATCAAGACGATCTACTACATCCGCCTGCGGCAGATGGCGCTCGAGGGCACCGACATGACCGAGTGCGTCTCGTGCATGCTGTGATCTGCCGGACCAGAACGACGAGGAACAACCCATGACCCCTCCCGAGCCGCTCAAGCTCATCGACCACGTGCAGGCCATCAACTGGAACCGCATCCAGGACGAGAAGGACCTCGAGGTGTGGAACCGCCTCGTGAACAACTTCTGGCTGCCCGAGAAAGTGCCGCTGTCCAACGACGTGCAGTCGTGGGCGACGCTCACCCCCGAGGAGCAGACGGCGACCATGCGCGTGTTCACGGGGCTCACGCTCCTCGACACGATCCAGGGCACCGTCGGCGCCGTGTCGTTGATCCCCGACGCGATCACGCCGCACGAGGAGGCGGTGTACACGAACATCGCGTTCATGGAGTCGGTGCACGCGAAGAGCTACTCGTCGATCTTCTCGACGCTGTGCTCGACGCCCGAGATCGACGACGCGTTCCGCTGGTCGGTGGAGAACGAGAACCTTCAGAAGAAGGCGCGGATCGTCATGGACTACTACCGCGGCGACGAGCCCCTGAAGCGCAAGGTCGCCTCGACGCTGCTCGAGTCGTTCCTCTTCTACTCGGGGTTCTATCTGCCGCTGTACTGGTCGTCGAAGGCGAAGCTGACGAACACGGCCGACATCATCCGCCTCATCATCCGCGACGAGGCCGTGCACGGCTACTACATCGGCTACAAGTTCCAGAAGGGGCTCGAGAAGCTCTCGCAGGCCGAGCGCGACGAGCTGAAGGACTACACGTTCTCGCTGCTCCACGAGCTCTACGACAACGAGGTGCAGTACACGCAGGACCTCTACGACGGCATCGGCCTCACCGAGGACGTCAAGAAGTTCCTGCACTACAACGCGAACAAGGCGCTGATGAACCTCGGCTACGAGCCGATGTTCCCCGCGCAGGTGACGAACGTGAACCCGGCGATCCTGTCGGCGCTCTCGCCCAACGCCGACGAGAACCACGACTTCTTCTCGGGGTCGGGCTCGTCGTACGTCATCGGCAAGGCCGTCGCCACCGAAGACGACGACTGGGATTTCTAGAACCTGCGGAATCACGCGGAAATCTCCACCGAAAGAGGCCCCCGACGAGCAGCTCACACGAGCGCTCGCCGGGGGCCTCCTTGTCGTCGTGACTACATTCTGACCATATCTGCTACGCGATCGCCGCGACGGACGCGTGGCCGAGCATCCACTGCACGGCAGCGCCGATGGAGTCGTCGCCGACAGCGGCCGCGCGCCTTGCCGACGACCTCGCCACGATCCAAACGGGGCTCGCCGAAAGGCGCCGCCGGCGGGTGTCCGCCCGGCCGTCCCGTGTGCCGGTCGGATAGTCTGCCCGTCGGAAAGGGTGAGTGGATGCCGGAGCGAACGAACGAGGTGACGCCCGAGCGCGTCCTGGCCGGCGTGCAGGCGCAGCTCAAGCGGTCGAGATCGTTCGCCGACACCATCGATCCGGTGGGGGCGCTGAAGACATACGGACGCCTGCACGATCTGCTGCGACCGCGCCTCGCATCGTTCCGCGTCGAGGCGGGACTGCCCGCCTGGCCGCGCGCCTTCGCGAGCACACGCGCGAAGATCGCCACGCGCACCTATCTTCACCGGAGCGCGTCGGACCGCGTCTTCACCTACTGGGACAAGCCGCTCGAGACCGCGCCGCCGCTCGTGCAGGCGTGCATCGCGCAGATGCGCACGGTCTACCCGGCGCTCCGCGTGCTCGACCGCACGTCGGTGCGGGACGTCGTCGAGATCCCGGAGCGCATCGCCGAGCTTCTCGAAATCGACCGGCCCGCGCACTTCTCCGACTACATCCGCACGAAGATCCTCGAGGAGCGCGGCGGCATCTGGGTCGACGCGACGGCCTGGATCGGCCGCAACCTCGACGACGACCTCGAGCGGGAGTACCTGCGCGCCGGGACGATCTTCCCGCGGTGGACGCGGCGCTCGATCGCCAACTGGTTCATCGCGTCTTACCCGCATACGCCGCTGCTGTCCCTGCAGCGCATGACCCTCGACGCGTGGTGGGAAGAGAACGACGACCTCCCCGACTACTTCCTCTACCACCGCATCTTCGAGGTGCTGCAGCGGCTCGTGCCCGAGGTGCGCGGACAGTGGGATGCCGCCCCGACGCTCTCGGCAGCCGGAGCGCACCGGCTGCAGCTCGAGATGATGCAGCCGTGGCGGCCCGACACGCTCACCACGATCGCGCAGAGCGCGCCGCTGCAGAAGCTCAGCTACAAGTACGACGAGGTGCCCGCGGGATCCGTGCTCGAGCACCTCACGCGCGACTACGCGACGGATGCCGCGGAGCCGGCCTGAGCCAGCGAACGCGAGAGACCGATGCTTCAGATAGACTGAAGGTGTGTTCCGAACCCCGCAGTCCCTCTTCCGCACGCTCGCGATCGCCGAGGCCGTCTCCTGGACCCTGCTGATCGCCGGGCTCATCATCCGCGCCGTGACCGGCTGGGCGCCGGCGGTGACGATCGGCGGTGGCATCCACGGCTTCGTCTTCCTCTCCTACGGCGCGACTGTGGTGCTCGTCGCCCTCAACAATCGCTGGAGCGCCGGGCCGACGATCCTCGCCCTGGTGAGTGCCATCGTGCCGTACGCCACCGTTCCCGCCGAGATCGTGCTGCAGCGGCGAGGACTACTGGCCGGGTCATGGCGGCTCGCCGCCGATCACACCTCGACCGACGCGCGCTGGTACGACCGTCCGCTCGCCTGGCTGCTCGCCCGACCCGCCCTGCTGTTCGGCGGCATCGCCGTCGCCGTCGTGGTGCTCTACACGGTGCTGCTGATCGTCGGGCCTCCCGGCGGGTCCCCGGCGCAGGCCTGATCCACCGCAGCTCTGATCCCGCCTTCGTCTCCGCGGCCCGCGCATCGCGGTCAGCCGTACGGGACGAGCTGCTGCAGCGCCCAGCGGTTGCCGTCGGGGTCGCGGAACGACACGAACCGGCCCCAGTCGAGCTCCTCGACGCCCTCCGCGTCGACCCCGACCGCGCGCAGCTGCGCGAGCGCCGCATCCGCGTCGGCGACGACCACCTGGATCACGTCGAGCGTGCCCGGCGGCACGTCGGAGCCGAGACCCTCGCCGATGGCGATCGAGCATGCCGAGCCAGGCGGCGTCAGCTGCACGAAACGCACGTCCTGCGATAGGGACGGGCCTCCGACACCGGCGCGCCCTCGATAGCATGTGCCTATGAGTCAGGACGCTCCGCGCTTCAGCCCCGTCATCGCGCTGCTCGCGGTCTCGGCGATGTGGGAGGGCCAGCTCGCGGCGATCCTGAAGGACCTCGGCATCACGACACGCAAGTTCGGGCTGCTCGGACACATCTACGCCGAGCCGGGCATCTCGTTCTCCGAGCTCGCCCGTCGCTCGCACATCACCGTGCAGTCGGCGCACACCGCGGTGCGCACGCTCGTCGACGAGGGGCTGGTCGAGGATGCCACCGCGCACGCCGGCGCGGCGAGCGACCTGCACGTCACACCGAAGGGTGCCGAGGTGCTGCAGACTGCCCGCAACCGGCTGTTCGAGCTCGACGGCGCGCTCGCCCAGCGCCTGCCGAACGTCGCCGCCTCGCTCGACGGCATCCGCGCCGGGATCGTCTGACCCGGTGTCGACTCTCCGCACCGTCTCCCGCTGGGCGCTCGCCGCGCTGCTGGTCGCCGCGGGCGTCGGCCACCTCACCACGCTCCGCCGAGGTTTCCGGATCGTCGTCCCCGACTGGGCGACGCGGCTGCTGCGCACCGATAAGGACACGATCGTCGTCGTCTCGGGGGTCGTCGAGATCGCCCTCGGCGCGGCGCTCGTTGCTCTGCCGAAGGAACGTTCGCGCGTCGGAGCGGCGGTGGCGGCGTTCTTCGTGGCCGTCTTCCCCGGTAACGTCCACCAGTGGCAGACGGGCCGGTCGGCGCCCGGCCTCGACACCGACGGACGGCGGCTCGCGCGGCTGTTCCTGCAGCCCGTCCTCGTCGCGTGGGCGCTGTGGGCGACGCGCGGCGGGGGTCAGCGCCGCGTCGACACCGTGACGGTGAAGCGCGGGTCGCGGGCCACCTGACGGGTCGGTCCGACGAGGCGCTCGAGCGCGCCGCGGTAGGCGAGCGGCGAGTTCCACACGCACCACAGCTCGCCGCCCGGGCGCAGCACGCGCGCGGCATCGGCGAACAGGAGCGGCGCGATGCGGTCGGTGACCGCCGCGCCGGAGTGGAACGGCGGGTTGAGCGTGATGACGGATGCCGAGGCATCCGCTCGCTCACGGAGCGCGTCGTCCCGCACCACCTCCGCGCGCCCCTCGACCCCGTTCGCCGCCATCGTCGCGCGGGCGGAGGCGACCGCGACCGCCGACTGGTCGGACGAGCGCACCCGGGCGTCGAGGTTCTGCGTCGCGAGCCACGCGCCGATGACGCCGTTGCCGCACGCGAGATCGAGCCAGGGGTCGCTTTCGCCGCCGCCTGGCACGTCGGTGGGGAGGTGCGCGAGCAGCAGCCGCGTGCCGGCATCGAGCCGCACGCCGCCGAACGTGCCCCCGTACGCGCGCAGCTCGAGCCCGTCCACGTGGGCCGAGGCGGGCATCGGATCGGCTCCGTCGTGCGGATCTCGGGCGATCAGCACGCGCGACTTCTGTCGCGCATGCGTCACGTCGACGCGGGCGAAGAACTCGCCGAGCACGGCGTTCATCGCGACGCTCATGTGCTTGATGCGCCCACCGGCATACACGACGACGTCGGGCGCCGCGTGTGCGGCGATCAGCCCCGCCACGTCGCGCAGCGCCTCGAGGGATCGCGGCAGGCGCAGCAGCACGACGCGCGCCCCGCGCACCGCGTCGGGATCGAGATCGGGGTGCACCGTGAGCCGGTCGTCGAGACCGAGACGCGCCGCGTTCGCGACGATCGCCCGCTCGCCGGCGAGTGCGTCCTGATGCACGCGGAGGCCCCGAGCGCCTTCCCACGCCGCGCCGAGCGCGAGGGCACCGTACGCGTCGCCGATGACCGTGATCGCCCCGTCGCCCGCGGGCTCGCGCGCCTCTCGTGATTCGTCGAGGATCAGCCGATCGGCGGCATCGGATGCCACGAGCCCCGGCCCCTCGACGTCGGGGGCGCGGCGGAGCGAGTCGAACGGAAAGCTCACCGGCGAGCGACCAGGTCCTCGTCGGTCCAGGCCGACTCGGCATAGCGCAGCCGCGCATCGGCCGGCACGCACTCGTCGCCGATGCGGATGCCGGCGGCGATCCTGCCCTCCGCCCGCAGCTCGTGGAGCGAGGCGACCGCGCGGCGGCGCAGCTCCCACGGGTCGATCGTGTTGACGTGGATCTTCGTGCCGCCCTCGAAACCGGCGGGGTTCGAGATGCGCCACTTCACCACGACGCGCCACGGCATGGGCCACGGCGCCCCCGGCGGACGGTAGTGCCACTCCTCGTTCGTCGGCACGAGCGGACCCGTCGCGGCGTGCAGAGCGTGCAGCAGGTCGGAGACGGCGCGCACCCCGGCATCCGAGTGCTCCTGCGGCAGGTTCGCCTCCGACGTCGAGTAGACCTCGAACGCGGGGTAGCGGTGTCCGACGCCCGCGAAGGCGACCGCGCCGTCGGTCGCGGCGACGAGGAGGCGCTCGGCGACGGCGAGGTCGGCGATCTCGCGCTGGTAGAGGTCACGGTCGTGGGAGAGGAGGCGCAGCTCGTGATCGACCTGCGGACCGTGCTCGTCGATCGCGACGAGCTGCTTGTGCAGGTGCTCGAACGATGCGCCGGCGGGCCGCAGCCAGTTCTGGAACACGGCGACGTAGGCGGCGTTCGGCTGCGCAGCCTGGATCTCCGCGAGCGAGCGCACGGTAAAAGCGGTGTACGCGGCGTGCTCGTCGGGGGTCAGGGTTCCCGCCGAGGCGAGGTCGTCGTCGGTCGCCGCGCCGTCGACGAGGTGACGGCGGGCGACGATGACGTCGTGCGAGCCGCCGAGGAGGTCGAGCGCGGCCTCTTCGACGGAGACTTCGACGCCCGCCGCCGCCGCACGGATCGCGGCGAGCGACTCGATATGCGCGCGGCCTGCCGGGCTCGACAGGTAGTCCTGCGCCCACTGCACGACCGCGGACGGCTGGCGGAACCCGTGGTTCTCGCGCCAGTACTCGGCCGACACGATCTCGAAGAGATTTCCGAAGCGACGGAACTCGGCGACGGTGTCGAACAGCTCGGCGGCGGGGGTGTGACGGTGCTCCGCGAAGTCGGGGCCGACGAGGCGGGTCTTCTCCGGCGTGGTCTCGAGGTAACGCGTCGCGCAGAAGGCGCACAGGCCGTCGGCCTCGCCCGCGGCAACGGGGCGCGGCTCGCCGCGCGGGGCGGAGATCGGCCGGTTCGCGCGGCCGGGCACGGTCCACACGCGCGTGCCGGTGAGGGGTCCGATCTGTTTGACCGTGCCATCGGGGAGTCGCCGGATGGGGGATGCTGCCGCGCCGCTCACCTGACCAGCCTATCGCCGAACCGGTCTGACCGCAGGATGAAGTAGCAATAATGTTCTAGACAAGGGGGATTCGGCGGCACAAGAGGAGAAGATGAGTTCCCCATCGATGCGCGGGCCTGGGCCTCTGCACGCGTCGGGCGCATACTTGCTCTCATGAAGACGTTCGCGCGCTGGCTGCTCGCCGGCGGGATGGTGTTCGCGGGGCTCAGTCATCTGTTCTGGGCGCGACGGGAGTTCCAGGCGCAGGTGCCCGACCTCGTCACCGATGCGCTCCCGATCGATAAGGACGCGGTCGTGGTGGCGTCGGGCGCCGTCGAGATCATGCTCGGGGCGGCGCTCGTCGTGCTGCCGAAGGAGCGCCGCCGGATCGGGACGATCCTCGCCGCGTTCTTCGTCGCGGTCTTCCCCGGCAACATCGCGCAGGCGACGCAGAAGCGCGCCGCCTTCGGACTCGACAGCGACGGCGCGCGCATCGCGCGGCTCTTGTTCCAGCCGCTGCTGGTGTGCTGGGCGCTCTGGTCGACGCGCGACTGACCGCACCCTCGCGACGCGCGACGCCCACGAATCGACGACCGCGCCGCGGCGCGTACGGGGTGCACGCGGAAGCGGGGGTGGATGCCCCGTGGCATCCACCCCCGCTTCGTTGTGTGTCGGGGGTCAGCGCTTCGTCGGCACCTTGATCGAGGCGGTCTCGGCGGCGACGCGCTCACGGTCGACGCGGTCGATCTCGCGCAGCGAGATGCCCTTCGTCTCGCGCATCGACACGACGGCGACGAGGGTGATCGCCGCGGCGGCCGCGAGGTAGACGGCGACGCCGACCCACGATCCGGTCTGCGAGAGGATCGCCGTCGCGATGATCGGCGCGAGCGAGCCGGCGACGATCGAGGTCACCTGGTAGCCGAACGAGACGCCCGAGTAGCGCATGCGCGTCGGGAACATCTCCGACATGATCGCCGGCTGCGGCGCGTACATGAACGAGTGGATGACCAGACCCAGGCAGATCGCCAGGATGATGATCACGGGCTCCTTCGTGTTGAACATCGGGAAGGCGATGAAGCCCCACGCCGCCGCGGTGACCGCGCCGAAGCCGTACACCGGCTTGCGGCCGATGCGGTCGCTCAGGCGGCCGACGAGCGGGATCACGATCATGTGCACGATGTGGGCGATCGCGATCATCGCGAGCACCTCGGCGGTGTCCATCTCGAGGAACTTCTGCAGGTACACGATCGAGAAGGTGACCACCAGGTAGTACATGATGTTCTCCGCGAAGCGCAGACCCATCGCGGTGAGGATGCCGCGCGGGTAGCGCTTGAGCACCTCGAAGACGCCGTAGCTGATCTCGTCCTTGGCCTCGACCTCCTTCTGCACCTCGAGGAAGATCGGGGCGTCGGTGATCTTGGTGCGGATGTAGTAGCCGATCGCGACGATCACGACCGAGAGCCAGAACGCCACGCGCCAGCCCCACGCGAGGAAGTCGTCGTTCGACAGCGTGCGGCTGAGCACCAGCAGCACGACGGTGGCGATGAGGTTTCCGATCGGCACGGCGGCCTGCGGGAACGACGACCAGAACCCGCGGCTCTTGTCGGGGGAGTGCTCGGCGACCAGCAGCACGCCGCCGCCCCACTCGCCGCCCACGGCGAAGCCCTGCGCGAAGCGCAGGACCACGAGCAGCACCGGCGCGAGGTAGCCGACCTGCTGGAACGTCGGCAGGCAGCCCATCAGGAACGTCGCGACGCCCACGAGGATGATCGCGACCTGCAGGAGCTTCTTACGGCCATACTTGTCGCCGAAGTGGCCGAACACGATCCCACCCAGCGGCCGTGCGATGAAGCCCACCGCATAGGTCACGAACGCCGCGATGATGCCCGCGTACGGGTCGTCGGACGGCGGGAACATGAGCGTGCCGAAACCTCCTTGTAGAGCGCGTGCGGCACGAGTGCGTACCGATCAGGGACGCTGCCTGAAATGTGATTCAGGTACAAGGATTAGTTCTGCACACGAGATGTGCGTGTGCGCACGCCGATCAGGAGTCGGCGGCCTCCGCAGTGTGCAGACGCACACGCACGATGTTCGTCGTCTCGTCGATGTCGGCGACAGCGGGGTAGGCCTTCACGAAATCGGAGAACGACCGGTGCCCCAGCGTCTTCTCGCTGAAGGACGGGTCCATGCGCTTCAGCAGGTTCTTCACCGCCGACAGGTGCACCCACTCGTCATCGGTCCGCTCGCGCTCGAGGGTGAGCGCCCGGCGCAGCAGCTCGGCGGTCGGGTCCTCCGCCTTCTTGCGCCGGCGCGAGCCGCTCGTCGTCGGAGCGGCGGCCGAGGCATCCGCCTTCTTCTGCGCGGCGACCGGCGGCGTGACCCCCGGCAGCGAGTCGTACGAGTCGAACTGGTCGCACGCCGCGGCGAGCGACTTCGCGGTCGATCCGGCGACGCCGACGCCCACCACGACGCGGCCGAGCCGCTTGCAGCGCTGCGCGAGCGGCACGTAGTCGCTGTCGCCCGCGACGATCACGACGTGGGTGAGGTCAGGCAGGCGGAACATGTCCTCGACGGTGTCGACGGCGAGGCGGATGTCGGCCCCGTTCTTGGCGTAGGCCGCGGCCGGGAACAGCTGCACCAGGTCGACCGCCCGGGCGACCAGCTGCGAGCGGTAGAACGCGTTGACCGGTGACGACCAGTCGGCGTACGCCCGCGTGAGCACGAGCGTGCCGAAGGATGCCGCGTAGTCGATGATCGCGCCCACGTCGATCGCCGCGTCCTTGAGCTTCTGCGCGATCTCGGGCGCGTCGGGGTCGGCGATGATCTTCTGCCGGTCGCCGGCGTACGAGTTGCGCCCGTGCACGCGGTCGTACCAGCTCATCACGATGTTGTCGAAGTCGAGGTAGACCGCGACGCGGGGGTTGTGGAGGTCGGGCATATCAGCGCTCTTTCGGGTAGACGACTCCGAGCTGGGCGCGGATGTCGTCGAGGGTGGCCATGATTGTGATCGACTCGTCGAAGGGCAGCAGGTCGCTGTCGGTGCGGCCTTCGCGGAGGAGATGCTCCGCGTAGAGCGCCTCGAACTGCATGCCGCCGCCGGCGAACGCGCTCGTGTAGTCCTCGATCACCGTGCCGTCGGTCGCGGTCACCCGGAACGAGGTGGGCGTGTACCAGACGCGGTCGATGTCGATGCGGGCGTCGGTGCCGATCACGTGCGCCGTGTTGGGCCCGGCCGCACGCGAGCTCATCGCGATCGACGACAGGCCGCCGCCGGCGTGCACTGCGGCGATCGCGACGTCGGAGTCGGCGCCCGTCTCGGCGAGGCGGCCGACGGCGCGCGCCGATTCGATGGGGCCGAGGATGTCGACGGCGAACGAGACCGGGTAGATGCCGAGGTCGAGCAGGGCGCCGCCGCCGAGCTCGAGCGCGTTCAGCCGGTGCGCGGGATCGTCGGAGATCCGCTGCGTGTGGTCGGCGATGACGGTGCGCACCTCGCCCAGGGTGCCGGCCGCGACGATCTCGCGGATGCGCACCATGTGCGGCAGGTACCGCGTCCACATCGCCTCCATGACGAGCAGTCCGCGGGAGGCGGCGAGGTCGCGCAGCGCGATCGCCTCGTCGGCGTCGAGGGTCACCGCCTTCTCGATGAGCACGTGCTTGCCGGCTTCGAGGGCGAGGGTCGCGTGGGCGAGGTGGTGGCTGTGCGGGGATGCCACGTAGACGATGTCGACCTCGGGGTCGGCCACGAGCGCCTCGTACGAGCCGTGTGCGTGGGCGATGCCGTACTGCTCGGCGAAGGCCCGCGCCGACCCGGCGCTGCGCGATCCGACGGCGACGACGTCGAGGCCCGCGGTGCGGAGGTCGGCGGTGAAGGCGTGCGCGATGCCGCCCGTTGCGAGGATGCCCCAGCGGATGTCGGTCATGCGTCGAGCCTAGCCGCGTCGCCGCCTTAGTCTCGGAGCGTGACCCCGACGAACGAGCCCGCGATCGCGCGCTTCCGCGAACTCCTGCAGATCCCGACCGTGTCCCGCACCGACGAGAGCGAGATCCAGTGGCAGCCGTTCGACGATTTCCTCGCCGCGCTCGTGCGACTGTACCCGCGCGCCCATGAGACCCTCTCCCGCGAGGTCGTCGACGGGCATTCGCTGCTCTACCGGTGGCCGGGTGCGCGCGGCGGCGAGGATCCGCTCGTGCTCATGGCGCACCTCGACGTCGTGCCGGTCGTCGACGACGAATGGGAGCACCCGCCGTTCGCCGCCGAGATCGTCGGTACGGGCCCGGATGCCGCCATCCACGCGCGCGGCGCGATCGATGACAAGGGATCGCTCGTCGCCATCCTCGAAGCGGTCGAGCAGCTCGTCGCCGACGGGTTCGCACCCGAGCGCGACGTCTACCTGTCGTTCGGGCACAACGAGGAGACGGCGGGCGGCGGAGCGCGGGCGATCGTGGCGCTCCTGCGCGAGCGGGGCGTGCGTCCCGGGCTCGTGCTCGACGAGGGCGGGGCGGTCGTCGACGGCGCCGTGCCGGGGGTGAGCGTGCCGACGGCGATGGTCGGCGTCGCCGAACGCGGCGTGATGACGGTGCACCTCACGGCCCGCGAGACCGGCGGACACGCCTCGACCCCGCCGGCGATGCCCGCGACGGCGCGGCTCGCGCGGGCGATCGACCGCCTGCATCGGCATCCGTTCCCCACGCGCATCGCGCCGCCGGTGCGCGCGATGTTCGCGACCGTCGCGCCGCACACGCCGCAGCCGTTCCGCTGGATCTTCGGCCACCTCGCCGTGACCGGCCCGCTCCTGGCCGCCGTGCTGCCGCGGCTGGGCGCCGAGACCAACGCGATGGTGCGGACCACCGCCGTCGCGACCGAGCTGTCGGGCGCGCCCGGCGAGAACGTGCTCGCGACGACGGCGCGCGCCTCGGTGAACATCCGCCTGCTCACGGGAGACACCGTCGCGGGCGCGGCAGAGCGGGTGCGCCGCGTGATCGCCGATCCGGAGCTCGAGATCGAGGTGCGCCACGGCTCCGACCCGTCGCCGGTGTCACCGTGGCGGGGCGAGCCGTGGCGGCGGATCGCCGGGGCGGTGCGCGACGCGCTGGGCGAGGAGATCGTGACGACGCCCTACATCCAGCTCGGCGCGAGCGACAGCCGCTGGTTCACCGTCATCGCGGAGAACGTCTACCGGTTCACGCCGTTCCACCTGACCCGGGCGGAGCGTGACGGGCTGCACTCGCACAACGAGCGCATCCGCGTCGACGTGTGGCTGCGCGGCATCGGGTTCTACCGCGCGCTCATCGCCGCGAGCTGACCCCCCGCGACCTGACCGGCGCCGCGAGCTGACGGCCGCGGGCGGTCAGGCAGCAGGCCCCGTCAGGGCAGCAGCACGACCTTGCCGTCGGCGCCGGCATCCACCAGGCGGTGCGCCTCGGCCGCGTCGGCGAGGGGCAGCTGCGGTCCGAGCTCGACGCTGAAGTCACCGTGCGCGATCAGCGCCGCCGCGACGGGGATCGCCTCGCCGCGCCATGCCTTCTGCTGGTCGGTGAGCGGTTCGGGGCTTCCGCCGCTGAAGGCACGGATGCCGAGGCCCGCCGCGTCGGCGCCGCGGACGAGCGTCGCGATGCGGGTCTTGTCGCTGACGAGTTCGATCGACTGTGCGAGCGCCTCATCGGTGCCGACGAGGTCGATGGCGACGGTGACGCCCTGCGGGGCGAGCTCGCGCACGCGCGAGACGACGTCGGGGCCGTACGGCAGCGTCGTCGCGCCGAGCGCGGCGACGCGGTCGGCGCGCCGGTCGCTCGTCGTGCCGAGCACGGTGGCGCCGTACAGCCGCGCGAACTGCACCACGGCCTGACCGACCGAACCGGATGCCGCGTGCACGAGCACCGTGTCGTCCGGGCCGATCGCGAGCGAGCGCACCGTCTGGTAGGCCGTGCCGACGGGGATGCCGAGGGCTGCGCCCTGGGCGGCGCTCACCCCTTCGGGGCGGCGGACGACGTGCGCGGCGCGCACGACGAGATCGGTGGCGTAGGCGCCCTGCGCGCCCGTGACGATGACCGCATCGCCCGGCCGGTAGCCTTCGACGCCGTCGCCGACGGTGGTGACCACGCCCGCGGCATCCGACCCGACCCGGCGCGGCTCGGTGATCGGCGGGGAGGGGCGCAGGCCCGCCCGCAGCTTCAGGTCGAGCGGGTTCACGCCGACCGCTTCGACGCGGACGGCGACCTCGCCCGGCCCGGGCGCGGGGACGTCGATGTCGATGACGGTGAGGACCTCCGGCCCTCCGAGCTCGGTGTATGCGATTGCAGTGCCCATGATGGACCCACCCTACGACGCGATCAGGTCGTCGCGGCGAGGGCCTTCGTGATCCGCTGCAGTGAGACCGGTTCGGCCGTGCCGAGCTGCTGGGCGAACAGGCTCACCCGGTACTCCTCGAGCAGCCAGCGTGCGTGCGCGAGCGTTGCGTCGGCGTCGGCGTCGAGCGGAAGCGCGCCACCCGCATCGGCGTAGGCCGCGGCGGCGCGTTCGAACTCGGTCATCCGCTGGCGGTCGCGCCCCGGACTGTCGGCGAGGGCCTCGACCCGCGAGAGGGCACCCTGCAGGTACCGGGGCAGGTGGGCGAGGCGCGCAAGGCCGGTGCGGGCGACGAACCCGGGGAAGACGAGACCGGCCAGCTGCGCCTTGACGTCGCCGAGGGCGGCGAGGAGCGTCATCGAGTTCTGCCCCTTCACGGCGCGCTCGACGTCGCGGTGCAGTGTGAGGATGCGGGCGGTGAGCGACACCGCCTGGAACAGCTCGTCGACGACGGCCGCGGACAGGGCGTCGCGGACGGCCGCGAACTGCTCCGGCGTGCGAACCCCCTCCGGAGCGACCCGCGCCATCACCGCGTCGGCGACCGCGACCCGGGCGTCTTCGATGAGCGCCTTCGCCGACGAGTAGGGCGACGCGGCGAGCGAGAGCTTCTCGGCGGCGGTCAGGTGATCGAGGACGTAGGCGCTCGGCGACGGGACGGCGAGCAGCAGCAGGCGCCGCACGCCCGCGTGGGCGAGGCGCGCGGCGCGCTCGGGGGTCGACTCGATGCGCAGCGCCACGGCATCCTTCTCGTCGACCAGCGCCGGGTAGCCGCGCACCACGCCGCCCGCGACGCGGGTGTCGACGACAGCGGGGAGAGTGCCCACGTCCCATGTGGTGATGCCGGAACGCTCGGCGACGCCGCCGCTGCCGCCGATCGCGGGTGATGCGGCCGGTGGCGCTCCGCCGGGGCGCGCCGTCCCGGCCTCCGCAACGGGTCCGGGCGCGGGCCGCGCGAGCGAGCGGGCGACCTGCTCGCGCGCCCGACCGGCGAGCCGCTGCTGCAGCTCGACGAGGTCGCGCGAGGTGCCGACGGTGCGGCCCCGGTGGTCGACGGCGCGGAAGGTCATCACGAGATGGCCGGGCACCCGGTCCATCTCGAAGTCGTCCGGGGTCACAGGCTGGTTCGCGACGCGCTGGATGCGCCGGGCGAGCGCCGCCCGGAGCGGCAGCGCGGGGAGCCCGCGATGGTGCTCGGGCCCTTCGCCGGCGAGCTCGTCGCCGAGTGTCGCGGCCCAGTCCGCCGCCGGCACCACGTGGCGCCGGATCGCCTTCGGCAGCGCGCGCAGGAGCGCCGTGATGAGCTCTGCCCGCATGCCCGGCACCTGCCAGTCGAAACCCTCCGGCGAGAGACCCGCGAGAAGCGGCAGCGGCACGACGACGCTGACGCCGTCCTCGGGATCGCCCGGCTCGAACCGATAGGCCAGCGAGAGCACCTGGTCGCCCTGCTCCCACCGGCCCGGGAATGCGCGGTCATCGGAGCGCGCGGCGTCGCCCTTCAGGTCGACCTCCGTCATGTCGAGCAGGCGCGGCGTGCGGGCGGATGCCTCGCGCCACCACCGCTCGAACGAGCGCGCGTCGTACACGTCGGCGGGCACGCGCTGGTCGTAGAAGGCGAACACCGCTTCGTCGCCGACGAGGATGTCCCGGCGCCGCTCGCGCTCCTCGACCTTCTCGAGGCGGCGGCGGAGCTCGAGGTTCCGCCGCTCGAACCCGGTGAGCTTCTTGTCGAGGTGGCTGGAGTTCCACTCGCCGTCGGTGAGGGCGTGGCGCAGGAACAGCTCTCGCGCGAGCGGCTGGTCGATGCGGGCGAGCTGCACCCGGCGCCGCGGGATGATCTCGACCCCGAAGAGGGTCACCTTCTCGGCCGCGACGGCGGCCCCGGCATCCTTCGACCAGTGCGGGTCGCTCAGCTGGCGGTGCGCGAGGTCGCCGGCGAGCTCTTCGGCCCACGCGGGATCGATCGCGGCGACGGTGCGGGCATAGAGGCGCGAGGTCTCGACGAGCTCGGCGGCCATGACGGCGTCGGGGGAGGCCTTGCGCAGCGCCGACCCAGGGAAGATCGCGAACGTCGCTCCGCGCGCGCCGCGGTAGGTCGCGAGGGCCTTCCGCTTGTCGCCGGGCTTCGTCTTCGCGAGCGAGCGGGTGTCGAGCACGCCGATGTGCGAGAGGAGCCCCGCCAGCATCGCGCGGTGGACGAGTGCGGGGTCGGCGGCCGCGCCGTCTCCGGTCTCCGCGGCCGCGCCGCGACCCTTGACGCCGAGCAGCTGACGCAGCTGCCGGTGCACGTCGAACCACTCCCGCACGCGCACGTAGTTCAGGAACTCCGCGCGGCACAGCCGCCGGAACGCGCTCGAGCCGAGTTCGCGCTGCGCGGTCTGCAGATGATTCCAGAGGTTCAGCAGAGTGAGAAAGTCGCTCGTCGGGTCGGCGAACCGCGCGTGCATCCGCTCGGCCTGCTCGCGCGCGGCGCCGTCCTCGGCAGACGGACGTTCTCGCACGTCTTGGATCGACAGCCCCGACACGATCGCGAGCACCGGTTCGGTCACATCGAGCCGGCGGGCCTCGACCAGCATGCGTGCGAAGCGGGGATCGATCGGCAGGCGGGCGATCTCGCGCCCGATCTTCGTCAGCCTGCGCGCGGAGGTCACGGCGCGCAGTTCGGTGAGAAGCTCGAACGCGGCTTTCACTCCGCGGCTGTCGGGTTTCGTGAGGAACGGGAAATCCTCGATGTCGCCGAAGCCCAGTGCGAGCATCTGCAGAATGACCGAGGCGAGCGAGGTGCGCAGGATCTCGGGCTCGGTGTACTCGGGCCGCGCAGAGAAGTCTTCTTCGCTGTACAGGCGGATCGCGATGCCGTCGGAGGTGCGGCCCGCGCGCCCGGCGCGCTGCTGTGCGGATGCCTGTGACACGGGCTCGATCGGCAGCCGCTGCACCTTCGAGCGCACGCTGTAGCGCGAGATGCGCGCCGTGCCCGCATCGACGACGTAACGGATGCCGGGCACGGTGAGGCTCGTCTCGGCGACGTTCGTCGCCAGGATCACGCGGCGGCGGACGCCCGCGATGCGCGGGGGCTCGAACACGCGGTGCTGTTCTGCCGCCGAGAGGCGGCCGTAGAGCGGCAGCACTTCGGTCGGCCGGGCGTCCTTCGCGTACATGCCGCGGACGGCATCCATCGCGTCGCGGATCTCGGCCTCGCCGGGGAGGAACACGAGCACGTCGCCGTCGGGCTCGCGGTCGAGTTCGCGGAGGGCCGCGAGGAGGGTGTCGACGTCGTCGGACTCGGCCCCCGATGCAGCATCCGCCGCCGCGCCCGGGGCATCGAGCGCGCCACGGTAGCGGATCTCGACCGGGTACGTGCGCCCCGAGACCTCGACGATCGGCGCCGGTGTGCCCGCGGCATCCGCGAAGTGCTTCGCGAAACTCTCGGGGTCGATCGTCGCCGACGTGATGATGACCTTCAGGTCGGGGCGCTCGGGGAGGATGCGGGCGAGGTAGCCGAGGAGGAAATCGATGTTCAGCGACCGCTCGTGCGCCTCGTCGACGATGATCGTGTCATAGCGCCGCAGCAACCGGTCGCGGTGGATCTCGTTCAGCAGGATGCCGTCGGTGACGAGGGCGACCTTGGTGTCGGCGGAGACCTGATCGGTGAAGCGCACCTTGTAACCGACGGCGCCCCCGAGGGGAACCTCGAGCTCGTGCGCGATACGTTCGGCGATCGTACGGGCGGCGATGCGGCGCGGCTGAGTGTGCGCGATCTTCGTGCGGCCGAGCTCGAGACAGATCTTCGGGAGCTGCGTGGTCTTGCCCGACCCGGTCGCCCCCGCGACGATCACGACTTGATGCCCCTCGATCGCGCGCGCGATGTCGTCCCGCGCGGCGCTGACGGGCAGCTCCACCGGATAGGAGATCACTGGTTCGGGGGAAGGCATAGCCCTCCATCGTATCGTCGGCCGCAGGAGGAGCGCGTCGCGGGCGCGACGAAGCGCGAGATCTCGACGATCGCGTCGACGTACGACGTGAGCCTGTCCGGGATGTCGCCGAACGGCATGGCGAGCACGACGAGAGCGAGCCTCTTCGTGTCGAGCTGGGGGTACCAGTACTGCGGGACGAGTCGGCGCTCGGGGAGCTCCGCGCCGTCCTCGACCTCGGCGGTCGACATGGTGAGCGGTGCGAGGAGGAGTTCTGCGATCAAGGCCGCCGTCAGTGGGCGCCGGGGAGTCGGGGCATCCTCACAGCTTGTCGAGGTCTGCGCGCGTCAAGCCATGCCGGCGAACACTGCGACGAGACGCGACTGCGCGATCGCCACCGCATCCCGGAACGATCGTCACCGCGCGGGCTCAGTCCGCGACGATGGGTTCGATGAAGCGGGAGACCTCGACGATGGCGTCGAAGTAGGACAGCAGAGTGTGCGGGATGTCGCCGAGGGGAGTCGAGAGCACCGCGAGGACCAGGTGCTTGGAGTCGGGCCGCGGATACCAGTACTGTGCGACGAGACGGCGCTGTGTGAACTCCTGGCCGGCCTCGACCTCGATCACCTCGTCGACGCGGTGCACGCGCACCACCTCGCCGTCCGTGAAGGGGCGCCGGACGGCGGTGGGCGCAAGATCGGGGGCGATGGTCGGCAGGCTCTCCTCGAGGACGGCGAGCACGCGATCCGGTGATGTGCCGATGGCGGGACTCATCCGCACGCGGTCGTCGTCGTACAAGGTGAGCGTCGCCGACATCGGCTCACCGGGGGCGAGTTCGGTCTGCAGGAGCATCAGGCGCGCCCGTGCCTCGCGCGCGGTCCGCGCGGCGACCACGAGGTCGTCGCGCAGCCGCCTGCGCGCCGTCGCCTCTTGGTCGCGGGTTCCGAGCGTGCCGCGGGCGACGGCGGATGCCGAAGCGCTCGCCGCTTCGTCGGATTCGAGGTCGACCGGCCACCACGTTCCGATCAGGCGGAACGCGAGCTCGGGCGCATCGTGAGGGGTCATCCTCCGAGTTGATTCAGGTCGTCGAACGGGACCACCAGCGCGCCGTCGATCCGCAGCGCCGAGACTCCGCTCGGCAGCCCCGCGATCGCCGGTTCGAGATCGAGGAGCCGATCGGGGTCGTCGGCGTCCCGGGCGATGAGCTGCAGCATGTCGGCGGATCCGCCCGCCGAATCTCGGATCGCGGTGAGAACGGCAACGAGTGTGTCGGTGGTGACCGGCTCGTCTCCGGTGACGCGGATCACGACCGTCAGCTGACGGGCCGCTCCGGACTGGCTGACGGACACGCTGCTCACGCGTTCGACGCGCGGGTCCGAGGCGGCGACGGCGTCGTAGACGGGCTGGAATGCGTGCACGGTGCTCTCCGTGTTGGTCGGCGTCGGGGTCGACGGTGCGGCGGTGGGCGTGCAGGCGACGAGCGCGGCACCCAGGATGACGGCGGCGGCGACGGCGATGATGCGGGGGGCGACGAACGGGGCGGTCACGTCAGTTCTCCTGCCAGGAGTAGTAGCTCTGGCTTCGCGTACCAGTACTGCGCGACGAGGCGACGCTGAGTGAACTCGGCGCCGTCCTCGATCTCGACGGTCTCGTCGATGCGATGCACGCGGACGGTCTCGCCGCCGTCGAAGGGCCGTCGCACCGCGGTGGGTGCGAGACCCGGGTCGATCGTCGGCAGGCTCTCTTCGAGCACGCTCAGCACCCGGTCGGGATTCGTGCCGACGGCCGGGCTCATCCGCACGCGCTCGTCGTCGAAGACGGTGAGGGTCGCCGACATCGGCTCGCCGGGGGAGAGCTCGGTCTGCAGCAGCATGAGCGTGGCGTTCGCGTCGCGGGCGGATGCGGCCGCGGCGACGAGATCATCCCGCACGCGCCTGCGCGCCGTCGCCTCGTGGTCGCGGGTTCCGAGCGTGCCGCGGGCGACGATGGATGCTGAGGCACGCGCCGTCTCGTCGGAATCGAGGTCGATCCGCCACCACGTTCCGAGCAGGCGGAAGGCGAGCGCGGGCGTCGCGTTGAGACCCGTCACAGCTTGTCCAGGTCGACCCGTGCGAGGGTGACCCCGCCGTCATACAGTGCGGTGACGTCATCGGGGAGCCCGGCGATCGCGCTCCGCAGATCGACGATGCGCTCTTCGTCCGCCGACTCTCGGGCGATGAGGCCCACGGTCTCGATGTCGTCGGGCGTCGTGTCGCGCACGGCGACGAGGATCGCCGTCAGCGTCTCGGTGCCCACGGGCTCATCGCCCGTGATCAGCACGCTCATCGACAGCGTCTTCGCGAAGCCGGAATAGCTGATGGTGGCGAGTGGGTCTGCGACGCGCGGATCTGATGCGGTGACGGCGTCATACAGCGCGCTCATGTCCGTGCCCTGTCCTTCTCGAGATGCGCTGGGGGATGTCAGCGCACCGTCGCTTGCGCTGCACGCAGTGAGGGATGTGACGGCGACGGCGACGGCGCCTGCGGCGACGATCAACCTGTGAGAGAGCTGCATTGGTCTTCCTGCCGGGAGAGCGAGTTGCGGAGGATCGAAGGCATCCTCACAGCTTGTCGAGATCGGCGCGCGTCAGCGTGAGCGTTCCGTCGTAGAGCGCAGTGACCCCCGCGGGAAGTCCGGCGATCGCCGGGCCGAGGTCGATGATGCGGCTCTTGTCGGAATCGTCGCGCACAAGGAAATCGAGTTGGTCGACATCCGACGGGAGGCTGTCTCTCACCGCGACGAGCATGGCGGTGAGGGACGCTGTGGAGATCGGGGTGGCGTCGTCGGCGCTGACGACGGCGCCGACCGTCAAGACCCGTGCCGCGCCCGACTGACTTTCGAGGACACCTGTGTCGACCACACGCGGATCTGCTGCCATGAGCGCGGTGCGCACCTCGGGAAATGTCATCCCCTGCTCACTTTCGGAGGAGGTCGGAACGGGAGTGGGAGAGGTTGCCGGCACGCAGGCCGTCAGTGAGACGGCGGCCAGCGCCGTGGCCGCGAACAGCGCCGCAAGACGCGACTGTGCGATCCGATGCGCCATCAGTCTTCTTTCCATGAGTAATAGCTGCTGTCATAACCGTAGGTGCTGGAGTCGCCGATAAAGAACGCGTCCAAGCCGCGCTGGGTCTCCGGGGGTACATTGCCGATCTGCTGCTGCAGGGTCGCGTAATAGGCGGCGGCATTGTGGATACCAGCGACTCCCTGCACCGCCAACGGCGACGGGGTGTTGATCGTCGTCCAGTTCGGGCGCTGTTGCGCGTACCCGCTCGCGCCGAGTCCGATCACCGAGTCCAGGCGCGGTACTGGATCGCCATCGTGCTGCACCGACACCACGGACGTCGACGAGGGGATCGGCATGCTGTCGATCGGGGCGCCTGCGACGACGACCGCGTCCCAGTTGTAGTCGGAGTTGTATGCGGCCAGATGCCCGGCCATGATGCCGCCCTGGCTGAAGCCGACGAGCATCACCGGATCGTCGGGACTCACGCCAGCGTGCTGCATCGCTTGAAGGACGGCGCGCTCGTATTGCGACCTCAATGAGGGAGTCATCATGAGGGCGAGGTTGCTGTCGAGGTCGTTGACCGCGCCCTGGTCGCCGTTGAGTCGCGACAGCCACTCCTGGGTGCTGGGCAACGCGACCCGCCACCGGACGACGCCGTCAGCGTCCACGACCTTGGTGACTTTGATGACCGTCTCGTCGGCGCTGTCCGCGGTGTGGTGACCGAGCTTGTCGACGTAACCGGCATCCTTCAGAGCGTGCGCCAGGTCGGTGGGCTCCCCGGGGTCGGCGATCTTTTCGTCGCCAGTCCTGTCATACCTGTCGGTGGTCGGCGTCGGCTTGAGGACGTCGGAGAGGATGCTGGCGAGCAGGAAGCCGGCGAGGATGCCGACGACCAGCGCCGCGATGAGGGGACCGATCACCGGGATCATCGACAGCAGGGTGTAGACGAGGATGAGGATCAGTACGGTGCCGAGGATCGCGAGCACCGTCGAGACGAGCCGCTGCAGCTCGTCCCAGAGGTCCTGCAGAAACTCGCCCACCCACTTTCCGAGGTCGGCGAGCCACGACCCGACGCCGGCGAAGAAGTTGCCGACGTGGTCCAGCCAGCTCTCGTTGGTCGCGTCGATCGCGCTGTCGATGAGCGACATCGCGCGCTGCGCGGCCGCCTCCATGTCGCGGCGGGCGGCCTCGTGGTCGTCGCGCGCAGAGGTGGCCGCCGTGTCGTAGCGGCGCGAGGCGCGCTGGGCGTCGGCGAGGTCGCGCTCCGCCGCTTCGATCGTGCCTACTGGTGCCGCGGCCTCCTCGAGGTTCCGCACGTGCCGGGTGAGCGCGGTCACGCGGGTGTCGGCCTGGCCGGCGTAGCTCTCGGCGGTCGCCTCGGCCTGGTCGGCGGCGTCCGCGCGGCGGTGGGCGTCGCGCAGCACTGCGGCGTACTCGACGAGCGCGGTCGCGGTCGCGGTGCCGGCGTAGCGCCCGTACGCCTCGTCGAGGGTGCCGGCGACCTCGCCGCTGCGCTCGCGGATGGCATCCAACGACTTCGCGGTGCTCGTGTACGCGAGGGCGCGCAGATCATCGGCGGCGCGCTGGATGCGGCTCGCGGATGCCTGGTAGGTGGATGCGCGGTCGGCGAGCGCCGTGGGGTTGCCGGGAAGAGCCATCAGTTGTCGTCTCCGTCCGAGGGCGGGGTCGGCGCGGGGCCGGGGGTGGGCGACGGAGTCGGTGCGGGCGCGGGGGAGGGCTCCGAAGCCTGACCCTCGGCGATCGCGTCGTAGATCTCTCGGTTCATCGCACCGTCGCCGAGCTTCGACTGCTCCAGCGACGCGGCGAGATCGGTGTCGAGGTCGTCGAAGGTGTCGACGACTGCGCGGAGGTAGTCGGCGATCGTCGTGAGGCTCTCTTCGAGCTTGCCGCGGGCGATGTCCCACTTGTCGCCGAAGTCGCGGACCTTGCCCGCCAGTCCGTCATGCTCGGTGTAGCCCGCGGTCTCGTCGGCGATGCGCTCGGCGGTCGAGAAGTCGCCCGCTATGCGCTCGGCGCGCGACGCGCTCGCAAGCAGTTCGTCGGCGTCGAGCTTCAGGTCTGCCATCGGTCCTCCTTGGTCTACTTCAACCTAGGCAACAGGCGTGTGTCGGGGCCATGGGGAGAACTCCCCATGGAGCTACACCCAGCCCTGCATCCAGTTGTGCAGACGGTAGAAGTCGTAGGGAATCTGCATCCCCGACCACAGGGGGAACCAGAACACCGCCAACGCGACGACGACGAGGAGGAACACGAGCACCACCCGCTGACCGGCGGTGCGGCGCTCGACGCTCGCACGCGTCGGACCCGCGATGTCGCGCAGCGCGAAGGTCAGCGCGATGAGCATGAACGGCCACATCACGATCGTGTAGAACTGGAACACCGTGCGCTCGGGGTAGGCCAGCCACGGCAGCCAGGTCGCGCCGATCGCCACGAGGACGACCGCGTGGCGCCAGTCGCGAGCGACGACGAAGCGGTACACGAGATAGATGACCGCGATGACCGACGCGTACCAGACCAGCGGGTTCGGCATGCTGTACAGGATCTGCAGGCATCCGTTCTCGCCGACGCATCCGTTCTCGCCGTTCGCCGTCGAGAACGCGTACATCGAGGTGGGGCGCAGCAGCAGTGCCCACTGCCAGGCGGGGCTCGCGTAGCTGTGCGGCGAGGTCATGCCGGTCATCGAGTGGTAGATCGTCTCGTGGTACTTCCACAGGCTCTGCAGGCTCAGCGGTACCCACGAGAAGAAGCCCGTCGCCGGGTTCGCGTCGGCCGCGTGCCGGTCGTAGCCGCCGTCGGTGACGAGCCAGCCCGTCCACGAGGCGAGGTAGACGACGAACGCGGCCGGGACGAGCAGCGCGAAGGATGCCAGGCCTTGACGCACCGCGTCGGTGGGCCAGAACACGATGCCGAGCCGGCGACGCTCGAGGGCGTCGGTGACGACGAGGTAGAGGCCGATCGCGGCGAGCACCCAGACGCCCGACCACTTCACCGCCGTGGCGGCACCGGCCGCGGCGCCGGCGGCGATGATCCAGGGACGGTTCCAGAGGACCGGGCCCCAGGCGGGCGGAGTCACCTCGCCGCTCTCTGACCGTCGCTCCCGCTTCGCCGTCTGCGTGGCGAGACGGTCGAGCGTGCGCCGTCGATCGAGCACGACGAACCAGAACGCGATCAGCACGAACAGCGCCAGGAAGATGTCGAGTAGCGCCACCCGGCTCATCACGATGCCGAGGCCGTCGATGGCGAGCAGGAACGCCGCCACGCTCGCGAACACCGTCGAGTTCGTGAGCGCCTTGGCGAGCAGGAACAGCACGAGCACGAGCGCGGTGCCCGCCAGAGCTGTCGCGAAACGCCACCCGAACGAGTTGTCGGGGCCGAAGAGCCACATCCCGGCGCCGATCAGGTACTTGCCGAGCGGCGGATGGACGACGAAACTGCCGGTCGTCGTGAAGATGTCGGTCTCGCCCGCGGCGAAGCGGGCGTCAGCGCCCTCGGGCCAGGTCGACGCGTAGCCGAGGTTCCACTGGCTCCAGGCATCCTTCACGTAATACGTCTCGTCGAAGACGAGTGTGTGCGGATGGCCGAGGTTCGCGAGGCGCAGCACCGCGGCGAGCACCGTGATCAGCACGGGGGCGAGCCAGCCGTAGAGCCGCTGCAGGCGCGGGTCGCCGGCCACCCGCGCGCGCCAGGCGTCGTAGCGCGAGGGCCGCTCGGCGGCAGTTTCCGGCAGCAACGGCTGCTCCGTCGTCGTCACGGGCACCAGCCTATGCTGGGGCGGTGATCATCCTCGCTGCGACGCCCATCGGCAATCTCGGCGACGCCTCGCCGCGACTGGTCGCCGCCCTCGAAGCGGCCACCGTCATCGCCGCCGAAGACACTCGCACCGCGCAGCGGCTGTTGCAGGCGCTCGGCATCGAGAACCGGCCGAAGCTGCTGGCGCTGCACGACCACAACGAACGCCAGCGCGCCGCCGAGCTCGTCGCGCGCGCCCGCGACGAGGATCTGCTCGTGCTGAGCGATGCCGGGATGCCCACGGTCAGCGACCCCGGCTACGCGCTCGTCGCCCAGGCCGCCGCCGACGGCGTGACCGTCACCGCGATCCCGGGGCCGAGCGCGGTCGTCACGGCGCTCGCTGTCGCGGGGCTGCCGACCGACAGGTTCACGTTCGAGGGGTTCCTGCCGCGCAAGGCGGGCGACCGCCGCCGCGCTCTCGATGCGCTCACCGCCGAGCCCCGCACGATGGTGTTCTTCGAGGCGCCGTCGCGGCTCGGCGAGACGCTCGCCGCGATGGTGGATGCCTTCGGCGCGGCCCGGCCCGCCGCCGTCTGCCGCGAGCTGACCAAGCTGCACGAGGAGGTCGTGCGGGGCGGGCTCGGCGAGCTCGCCGCGTGGGCCGGGGACGGCGTCCGCGGCGAGATCGTCGTCGTCGTCGGCGGCGCGGCCGCGCTGACCGTGTCGACCGACGACGCTCTCGCGCAGGTGCAGGCGCTCGTGGCATCCGGCACGCGCCTCAAGGATGCCGCGGCGGAGGTCGCCGCGCAGACCGGTCTGCGCTCGCGCGACCTCTACCAGGCGGCGCTCGCCGCGCGCTGAGCCGCCGGGTCTCGCGTGCGGGCGGGGGGTCAGCCCTTCACGGAGCCCGCGGTGAGTCCACCCACGATGTAGCGCTGCAGCGTCAGGAACAGCACCAGCACGGGCACCGAGGCGAGGATCGCCCCCGCGGCGAACAGGCCCCAGTTGCTCGACAGCTGGTTCGAGACCCACTGGTACATGCCGACCGCGAGCGTCCAGTTGTCCTCGGACACGAGGACGATCTTCGAGATGATGTAGTCGCCGAACGAGGCGATGAACGCGAGCAGCCCCACCACCGCGAGGATCGGGGTGACCAACGGCATGATGATCCGCCAGAAGACCTGCGCGTGCGTCGCGCCGTCGATCTTGGCGGACTCGTCGAGCTCTTGCGGGATCGTGTTGAAGAACCCGTACATGAGGAACGTGTTGACGCCCAGCGCGCCGCCCAGGTAGATGCAGATGAGCGCCACCTTGGAGTTGAGGCCGAGCACGGGGAACACCTCGCCGAGCGCGAGCAGCATGAGGAAGATCGCGACGAACGCCAGCGCCTGCGGGAACATCTGGATGATGAGCAGGGCTGTGAGCCCCACCCGGCGTCCGCGGAACCGGAAGCGCGAGAACGCGTACGCCGCCGCGGCGCCCATGAGCACCGCGCCGGCCGCGGCCGACACGCCGATGATGAGCGTGTTCGCGTACCAGGTCCAGTACCGGGTGTCGGCCAGTGCCTGGTAGTTCGACAGGTCGAACGCGCTGAACAGGGCATTGCTGGTCGCGAGGCTCCCCCCGGGGTTCAGGGAGGCGGACAGCACGTATACCAGTGGGAAGACGGCGTAGAACAGCACGACGAGGGCGAGGAGGTACTTCCAGCCGACGTCGAGGGCCCAGCGCTTGCGCACGGCGCTGCGCCGCGAGGCATCCAGCGTCACGTTCTTCCGCGCGTCGCGGGCGGTGGGCGGGGTCGTCGCGGTGCTCATCACTGATACTCCTCGAGCTTCTTGGTCTGCCGGAACGCCAGCGCGGAGATCACCGCGACGACGATGAACACCAGAATCGACAGGGCGCTGGCCAGACCGTAGTCGGCCTTGCCGCCGTTGACGCCGGAGATGTCCCAGATCGCCGATATCAGGATGTCGGTGTATCCGAGCGTGTACGGGGCGCCGGGGATCGCCGGCCCGCCGCTGTTGAACATGTAGATGATGGTGAAGTTGTTGAAGCTGAACGCGAACGACGAGATCAGCAGCGGCGCGGTCGCGACGAGCACGAGCGGCAGGATGATCGAGCGCAGCTGGCGGAACCGGCCCGCCCCGTCGATCTCGGCGGCCTCGAGCGCGTCGGCCGGGAGGGCCTGGATGGCTCCCGTGCAGACGAGGAAGAAGTAGGGGAAGGTCAGCCACACGTTCACGAACAGCACGGCGAACCGGGCGAGCCACGGGTCGCCGAGCCAGTCGATGTTCGCCCCGCCGAAGAAGAGCTGGTTGATGACCCCGAATTCGGAGTTGAACATGCCGCGCCACAACAGGGCCGACATGAACGCCGGGAACGCGTACGGCAGGATGAACAGCGTGCGCAGCACCTTGCGCCCGCGGATGCGCTCGTCGTTGAAGACGATCGCGAGCACGAGGCCGAGCGCGAACGGGATCGCGACCGACAGGAACGCCCAGGCGAAGGTCCACACCGTCACGAGCGCGAGCGGCTGGATCATCGACGAGTCGGTGAACAGTCGCAGGAAGTTGTCGAACCCGACATGCACCATCCAGCCGGTGGGAAGGCTCTGGCCGTCGTCCGAGGTGAAGGTGCCCGCGTCGGTCGCGTGGTAGACGGTGCCGGTCGCGGTGTCGGTGATGGTCTGCGACTGCGCATCCCACTGCATCGTGGAGAGGTAGACCGTGCCCGTTGCGCCGTCGCGGGTGCGCAGCGACCCGTCGTTGGGATCGTCTGACATCGGCACGCGGATCGCGGTGATCTCGTTCTGCAGGCTGAGCACGTCGTTGAGGGAGAGCACGGTCCAGCCGGGCACCTCCTTCGGGGCGCCCGAGGCCGACATCTCGCCCACGGTCTCGAGGGGCTGGTCGGCCGAACCGGCCTTGATGTCGCCGTCGTCGTTGATCGCGAGGCCGTACTCGCCGCCGCGCTCGACGACCGCGAGCGGGTAGCGCTCGGAGCCGTCGACGATGCGCTCGCCCTGGATGAGAGCCGCCTGCACGGCCTGCTCCTGCGTGCCGACGTGACCTGCGCCGTAGTTCGTGAAGGCGATGTAGGCGGTGTACGCGAAGATGAACACCTGAAAGATCAGCAGGAACGCCAGGCCCGGGAAGAGGTACTTCATCGGCAGCGCGCGCTTGCTGAAGTAGACGACGTCGGCGACGACGAGCAGCAGCACGGCGATGCCGAAGATCAGCCACGACTGCGCGCGGAACGCGGCGATGATGCCGAGGATGCCGAAGGCGTTGACGATCGCCATGAGCACGAGCTTCACGACGAAGCCCCAGCCGAGGCCGGTCCAGCGCCGCGCGTGCGACTCGGGCCGCGCGCCGGCGTCGGGCGTGGTGGGGGGCGGCGGGGACGCCGGGGCCTTCCGGCCCTGCAGAGTGGACATCACTGTCGGTCTCCTTCGGGAGGGGATGGCCCGGGTGCGGGGGCGTGCCCCCGCACCCGGGCCGGGATGATCAGCCGATGGCTGCCTGGACGCTGGAGACCATCGAGCTCCACGTCGAGGCGGGGTCGGCACCCTTGATGATCTGCACCTCAGCGGCGTTCCACAGGTCCCACACCGATCCCATCTCGGGGATCGAGGGCTGCGGTACGCCGGTCGCGGCCGAGGCGAGGAAGCCGGCGACGATCGGGTCGGAGGCGACCTTCTCGGCGACGGGCTGCCAGGCGGGCAGACGCGGGTCGGCGTCGTAGAGCGCCTGCTGCGCCTCGTCGGTGGCGAGGTAGTGCGTCAGGAACTGCTGCGCGATGAGCGCGTTCTTGCTCTGCGAGCTGACGTAGAAGCCCTGCACGCCCACGAACGGCGCGGCGGTCTCGCCACCGGCCGACGGGATGGGGTTGACCTTGATCTTCACGCCCTGCTGGGTGAGGGTGTCGACCGCCCACGGGCCCTGGATCGTGTAGGCGGCCTTGCCCGAGGCGAACAGCTCGTTGTTGGTGTCGTAGTCGATCGTCGTCGAGATGTCGCCGGTGCCGGTCTCGCCGTGCGCGCCGAGCCACTGCGCGAACGCCGTGCCCTTTTCGCCGCCCATGCCGACCTCGGTGGTGTACGAACCCGACGAGTCCTGCACGAACACGGGGGCGCCGAACGAGGTCTGGAATCCGTACATCGTGTAGGCGTCGCCGGTCTGGCCGGCGGTGTTGATGACGAACGGACGCTCGGCGCCGGATGCCTTGCCCTTGGCGATCATGTCGTCGTAGGTCGCGGGGGCGTCTTCGCCGACGAGGTCGGTGTTCTGGATGAGGGCGATCGACTCGAGCGCGTACGGGAAGCCGTACACCTGGCCGTCGTAGGTGAACGCGTCGACCGCGACCTGCTCGAGCTGGTCGGCGGCGGCGCCGAGGTCGACCGTATCGATGACGCCGGCCTCGACGAACGCTCCGAGGAAGTCGTGCGCGCCGACCGTGACGTCGGGGCCGTTGCCGGTCGGCACCTGGTTGATGAAGTCGGTGCGGATGTCTTCGAAGTTCTTCTGGACGAGCTCGATCTTGCCGCCCGTCTCCTCTTCGAAGGTCTTCGCCGCCGCCTCGATGGCAGGCTTGCGGTTCTCGTCGGTCCAGACCGTCAGGGTGACGCCCGAGGCGTCGATCTTGTCGTCAGACCCCGACGACGCGGGGGACGAGCCGCCGGAGCAGCCCGCGAGCAGAATCGTGGTCGCAGCGAGGGCCGCGACGCCGATGCCCATCTTGCGCATGTGTCTTCCTTCTCTCTTGGGTGGGTGTTTCCTACTGCGGGCGCGACGTGCGGACGACGGCGACCTCGCCGCCGCCTAGCACGAGCGTACCCTCGAGGGTCGTCTGCGTGAGCAGGTCGACCCCCGACATTCCGAGCGAGACCGTCTCGTCGGAGTGGTTGATGACGACGCGGTAGTCGGCGTCGTCGCCGTGGCGGACGACGCTCTCGACTCCCGCGGGGAGGCCTGCCGGCTCGAGTCCCGCGTCGCGGTAGACGGATGCCATGATCGCGCGAAGGCCCGCGGCATCCGGTCGCGTGCTGACGTACCAGCCGACGCCGTCGCCGGAGACGTTCCGTGTGACGGCGGGAGCGCCGGCGGCGGGCCCCGCGGTGTAGACGGCTCGCACGTCGGCGCCGCTGATGGCGAGGTCCTCCTGCCAGATGTCGGCGGCGTAGGTCTCGCCGTCGAAGGCGATGCCCGCGACCTCATCCTCGCGCAGCGGCAGGTGCTCGTCGACGCGGAGCCCGAGGGAGGGCTCGAGGGGAGCGCCGAAGCCGCCCGCGTGCACGGCGTCGTGCTCGTCGACGACGCCGGTGAAGAACGAGCTGACGAGCACCCCGCCCCCGGCGACGTAGGCGTTGAGGTTCTCGGCGTCGGCCGCGCGCAGGAGGTACTGGGCGGGAGCGATCACGAGACGATAGCCGGAGAGGTCGTGCCCGGGCAGGGCGAAGTCGACGGTGATGCCGTCGCGCCAGAGCCGTTCGTAGTAGGCGCGGATCCGCTCGTCATGGCTGAGGTCGACGCTCGGCCGCCACTCGAGGTCCTGCGCCCAGAACGACTCGAAGTCCCACAGGATGGCGACGTCGGCGTGCACGCGGGAGCCGCGCACCTCGGCGAGCCGGCCGAGCTTCGCGCCGAGGTCGACGACCTCGCGGAAGACGCGCGAGGACGCGCCGGCGTGCGGGACCATCGCCGAGTGGAACTTCTCGGCGCCCGAACGCGAGGCGCGCCACTGGAAGAAGAGGATGCCGTCGGCGCCGCGGCCGAGGTGCGAGAGCGAGTTGCGCGCCATCTCGCCCGGCCGCTTCGCGATGTTGCGCGGCTGCCAGTTGACCGCCGACGTGGAGTGCTCCATCAGCAGCCACGGGTCTCCGCCGCCGACGGAGCGGGTGAGGTCGGCGGCGATCGCGAGGCCGATCTCGGCCTCGGTGTCGGCGGCCCAGAGGTAGTGGTCGTCCGAGACGACATCGACCTCGGCCGCCCACTTCCAGAGGTCGACGCCGCCGTGCTGGTTGGCCATGAAGTTCGTGGTGATGGGGCGATCGCTGTGTGCGCGGATCGCGTCGCGCTCGGCGATGAAGCAGCTGAGCAGCTGGTCGTCCGTGAATCGGGCGAAGTCGAGACGCTGGGCGGGGTTCACGACGCTCGGCGCCGCCGCCGGGGCGCCGATGTGCTCCCACTGCTCGTAGTGCTGACCCCAGAACGCCGTGCCCCACGCCGCGTTCAGCGCCTCGATCGAGCCGTAGCGGTTCTCGAGCCAGCGCCGCCACTCGCGCACCGCGTGCGGCGAGTAGTCCTCACCGACCGGCACGCCGTACTCGTTGTGCACGTGCCAAAGGACGACGGCCGGATGGTTTCCGTAGCGCTTGGCGAGCTCGGTCGCGATGCGGACGGATGCCTCGCGGTAGGCGGGCGCCGAGTGCGACACCATGCCGCGCGCCCCGAACCCGAGGGCGACACCGTCCCGGGTGACGGCGCGGGCGTCGGGGTGGTTCGCGAAGAACCAGGCCGGGGGGGAGGCGGTCGGAGTGCCGAGGTCGACGCGGATGCCCGCTGCGTGGAGCATCTCGATGACCTCGTCGAGCCAGCCGAAGTCGAAATCGCCCTCGCGGATCTCGAGCAGGCCCCACGCGAAGATGCCGATGCTCACGAGGTTCACGCCCGCGTCGTGCATGCGGGCGATGTCGTCCGCCCACACCTCGCGGGGCCACTGCTCGGGCGTGTAGTCGCCGCCGTAGGCGATCTGCGGGAGATCAGGCCAGCGGTGCGCGGTGGTGCCGGCGGCGGTGGCGCGGGGGCGCGTCGCGTGCATCGATTCGGTTCCTCGTCGTCCGTTCTCGGGCCGTGACAGGCCACAGCGTCGGTCAGATGATATGCCGGCGTTCGTTGCGAGAGCGTGTTTCGTTACCCAACTGTGACCGGTCACAGGTCTATTTGGTCTGACCACGCTAGCACGGTGCGCAACGAGTAAAGTCGCCTCCGTGGCATCCACCGACATCGTGCGAAAACCGACCATCCGCGATGTCGCGCGCGTCGCGGGAGTCTCGCACGGGACCGTCTCGCGGTATCTCAACGGCGGGCACTGGGTGTCGCCGGAGGCCCGCGTCGCCGTGGAGGAGGCGATCCGCGCCACGGGCTACACCGCGAACCACGCCGCGCGCAGCCTCGCGACCGGCAGATCGGGGTCGCTGGCGTTCCTGCTCACCGAGCCGCAGCATCTGCTGTTCTCCGACCCGACCTTCGCCCTGCTGCTGCGCGGGGCCACCGAGGCCCTCGCCGAGCGGTCGATGACCCTCGTGCTGCTGATCGCCGACACCGCGCAGGAGCAGGCGAACGTCGAGCGGTACGTGCGCGCCGGGCACGTCGACGGCGTGCTGCTCGTGTCGTCGCACGAGTCCGACTCGCTGCTCGCCTCGCTCGTCGAGGCGGGGGTTCCCGTCGTCTGCACCGGCATCCCGCTGGGCGGCGCGAGCAGCGTGCCGAACGTGTCCGTCGACGAGATCGGCTCTGCGCGCATGATGACCCGCTATCTGATGGATCAGGGGCACGAACGCATCGCCCTCATCACCGGACCCGACGACACGCCCGGCGGCCGGTTCCGGCGGGTCGGATTCCGCGAAGCGCTCGGCGACAGGTTCGACCCGGCACTCGTCGAGCAGGGCACCTACGAGAGGAAGAGCGGCGACGCCGCGATGACCGCGCTGCTCGAGCGTGCGCCCGACATCGACGCCGTCTTCGCCGCGAGCGACGTGATCGCCGTCGGCGCGATCGAGGCCCTGCAGCGCGCGGGCCGTCGCGTGCCGGAGGACGTCGCGGTCGCGGGCTTCGACGACTCGGGCCTCGCCGAGACGATGACGCCGAAGCTCACCACGGTGCGCCAGCCCTGGGCCGAGATCTCGTCGACGATGGTCGACATGCTCGCCGACGTGATCTCCGGGGTGCCGCGCGAGGCCGTCGTGCTGCCGACGACGCTCGTCGTGCGCGACAGCGCCTAAGCGGGTGGACCGTGGCATCCGTCACACGCGGAGCGGGTGCGGGCGCCCCAACTAGAATCGTCGGGTGAGCACCGGTCAGTCCTTCTACATCACGACCCCGATCTACTATCCGAGCGATCTGCCGCACATCGGCCACGGGTACACGACGGTCGCGGTCGACGCGCTCGCGCGCTGGCACCGTCAGTCGGGCGACGACACCTGGATGCTCACCGGCACCGACGAGCACGGCCAGAAGATGCTCCGTGCCGCCGCGGCGAACGGCGTGACCCCGCAGCAGTGGGTCGACAAGCTCGTCACCGAATCGTGGTTCCCGCTGCTGGAGACGCTCGACGTCGCCAACGACGACTTCATCCGTACCACGCAGGTGCGGCACGAAGACAGCGTGAAGACGTTCGTGCAGCGGCTTTACGACCGCGGCTACATCTACGCGGGGGAGTACGAGGCGCTCTACTGCGTCGGCTGCGAGGAGTTCAAGCCCGAGGCCGAGATCGTCGACGGCACCGGCGCGTTCGAGGGCCTCAAGGTCTGCGCCATCCACTCGAAGCCGCTCGAGCTGCTGCAGGAGAAGAACTACTTCTTCAAGCTGAGCGAGTTCCAGGACCGCCTGCTCGAGCTCTACAAGGACGAGCCCGACTTCGTGCGCCCCGAGTCGGCGCGCAACGAGGTCGTCTCCTTCGTGCGGTCGGGCCTCAAGGACCTCTCGATCTCGCGGTCGGCGTTCGACTGGGGCATCACGGTGCCGTGGGACCCGTCGCACATCATCTACGTCTGGGTCGACGCGCTGCTCAACTACGCGACGGCCGTCGGCTTCGGCACCGACCCCGAGCAGTTCGACCGCCGCTGGCCGGCCTACCACGTCGTCGGCAAGGACATCCTGCGCTTCCACGCGGTGATCTGGCCCGCGATGCTGATGGCCGCCGGTCTCGACGTGCCGCGCGGCGTGTTCGCGCACGGCTGGCTGCTCGTCCGCGGCGAGAAGATGTCGAAGTCGAAGCTGACCGGCATCGCGCCCACCGAGATCACCGATGTGTTCGGCTCGGATGCCTACCGGTTCTACTTCCTGTCGGCGATCGCGTTCGGGCAGGACGGCTCGTTCTCGTGGGAGGACCTCTCCGCCCGCTACCAGGCCGAGCTCGCGAACGGCTTCGGCAACCTCGCGTCGCGGACGACCGCGATGATCGAGCGCTACTTCGAGGGGATCGTGCCCCCGGCATCCACGTACACCGAGGGTGACCTCGAGATCCAGCGGATCGTCGCGGATGCCGCGGTGAACGCCGATGCGGCGATGGAGCGCTTCCGCCCCGACGAGGCGATCGCGGCGATCTGGACGATCGTCGACGCCCTGAACGGGTACATCACCGACAACGAGCCGTGGGCGCTCGCGAAGGACGACGCGCAGCGCGCGCGGCTGGGCACGGTGCTCTACACGGCGGCGGAGGGCCTGCGCGCCCTCGCCGTGCTGCTGTCGCCGTTCATGCCGGAGGCGACCGAGAAGCTCTGGATCGCGCTCGGGCACCCGGGTCGCCTGCAGGATCAGCCGCTCCGCGAAGCCGGCGCGTGGGGGCAGCTCGCCGCCGGGTCGAGCGTCAACGGCCTCGCCCCGCTCTTCCCGCGCGTCGAGCAGTGACCGATCCGTCGCAGTACGTGCGCCAGCGCGAGAAGGGGGCGCGCGACGTGTCGTATCCGGTCTCGCCCGAGCCGCTCGCGGTGCCGGTGTACGACAACCACTGCCACCTCGAGATCGAGGACGGCGAGGGGATGTCGCTCGACGAGCAGCTGCTGCGCGCCGGCGAGGTCGGGGTCGCCGGCGTCGTGCAGGCGGGCGGCGACATCGACTCGAGCCGGTGGTCGGCGTGGGCGGCCGCGTCGCACCCGCGCGTGCTCGCCGCGGTGGCCATCCACCCGAACGAAGCGCCGGCATATGCCGAACAGGGAATGCTCGACGAGGCGATCGCCGTCATCGACGAACTCGCCGCGCAGCCGCGCGTGCGAGCCATCGGCGAGACCGGGCTCGACTTCTTCCGCACCGAGGGGGAGGGGCTTCCCGCCCAGTTCGAGAGCTTCGAGGCGCACATCGCGCTCGCGAAGAAGCACGGCATCGCGATGCAGATCCACGACCGCGACGCGCACGAGGCGGTGCTCGAGACGCTCGAGCGGGTCGGCGCGCCCGAGCGCACGGTGTTCCACTGCTTCTCGGGCGACGCGGACATGGCCCGGATCGCCGCCGACCGCGGCTACTGGCTGAGCTTCGCGGGCAACGTGACGTTCAAGAACGCGCAGAACCTCCGCGACGCGCTCGCGGTGACTCCGCGCGAGCGCATCCTCGTCGAGACGGATGCCCCGTTCCTGACGCCCACTCCGTTCCGCGGCCGGCCGAACGCGCCGTACCTCGTCCCCGTGACGGTGCGCTTCATGGCCGAGGAGCTGGGGCTCGATCTCGACGAGTTCTGCGCGCAGGTGGCATCCAACACCCTCGCCGTCTACGGCGCCTTCGAGGACTGACCGTGCTCTGACGTCGCCCGTCGCACCTCCGGCTGACGCGTCGGATGCTGAGGAGATGACGGATCTCGAGGATGCCTGGGCCGGAACTCGTCCTCAGGAAGGTGCGTTCTCCTCAGGAAGCTGCGCGTCGTCGAGCACGGGCCGTGCGGCGGCGATCAGGGAGATCGAGCGCCACACGAGGAGGAGCGTCACGAGCGAGCCGGCGAAGGCGAACCACCACGGCGCGGTGAGGCCCCAGGTCTGCGCGATGATGCCGCCGAGGGTCTGACCGATGACGAGTCCGCCGAAGACGCCGACCATGTTCACCGACGCGATGCGACCCTGCAGCTGCATCGGCACGAGCCGCTGACGGACGGTGGTCGAGATCGTGCCCCAGACGAACGCGTACGCGCCGAAGCCGAACATGATCGCGAAGGCGACCGCGGGCGCCGTCGTGAGCGCGAATGCGAGGTGCATGATCACCTCGAGCGACAGGCACACCCGCATCAGCGTCGCGAACGACACGTGCTTCTCGAGCCAGCCGAAGCTGCCGATGCCGACCAGTCCGCCGAGCGCCGCCGCGCTCGTCAGCGCGCCGTAGCCGACCGGACCCATGCCGAGGTGTTCGGTCGCGTAGAGCACGAGGATGCTCCACGGCGCCGCCCACGTGACGTTGAACACCAGGATGATGAGCACGAGCGTCCGCACCGGCGGGTTGCCCCGCAGCCACCGGAGCCCCTCCCGGATCGGATGGACGGGCGCGGATGCCTCGGTGTCGGGGCCGGCACCGGCCCCGACACCGGGATCCGGTGCGGGCATCGAGCTGCGGCCGATCCGGGAGATGAGCACGACGGCGAGCGCGACGCAGAGGATCTGCACGAGGAACGGCCAGAACGAGCCGATCGCGAAGAGGAAGGCGCCCAGCGGTGGCCCGGCGAGCTGGTTCGCGACGAGGTAACCGGCCTGGAGACGCGCGTTCCCGATGCCGAGGTCGGCGGGACGCACGAGCATGGGCAGCAGCGTCGATCCGGCGGTGTCGGCGAACACCTCGGCGACGCCGTAGAGGAACGCGGTGGCCAGGACGATCGCGACGGTCGCATGACCGGTGACGAGGAACACCACGAGCGCGGCGACGATCACCGCGCGCGAGCCGTTGGCGATCATCACCAGCCGGCGGCGGTCGTGGTGGTCGGCGACCGACCCGGCGAACAGGCCGAACAGCAGCCACGGCAGGAACTGCATCACGGCGCCCGAGGCGACGAGGATCGGCGACGAGGTCAGCGACGCGATCAGCAGGGGCGCGGCCGACAGGGCGATGCCATCGCCCAGGTTGCTCGTCCACGACGAGCCGAGCAGCCACCGGAAATCCGTGCCCAGGCGCCGCGGCGCGACGAGTTCACCGAGGGAGGGCATCCCGTCATCCTAGGGCGGGGGTCGGACGGCGGCGGTCGGACTGCGCGGTTCGGCGGACGCCGTCAGCGCGTCGTCGAACCGCGCACGAGCTCCCACGGCAGGTCGACCACCCGGGGCGCACCGCCGGGGCTCGGCACGAGCGCGCCGAGCGAGGGGAAGACCGCGTCGGCGGCGAGCTCGGGGTGCACGCACGCGTGCGTCACGCCGAGGCGCTCGTTGAGCGCGCAGTCGGTCGAGCACAGCGCCAGCAGCTGCACGTCGCGCGGGATGACGAGCGGCATCGCCTCGAGCTGCAGGTAGATCTCGGGGCCGTCCTCGCAGAACGCGAGGATCGCGTCGGCCCCGGCATCCACGGCGTCGCGCACCCGCCGGGGCAGCGTGCGATGCGCCGCGTCGAGCTCGATGACGAGCGGATCCGCGCCGTGCACCGTCGACCAGGCGACGTAGCCGGAGCGGGCGATCTCGTCGCGCGGATGATCGCCCTCGTCGACGAGCAGCGCGATGCGCTCGGCGCCGGTCGCGGAGAGGTGGTCGAGGGCCGCGCGGAGGGCGGCGTCGTAGCCGGTGCGGATGCTGAGGGCGCGGTCGACGTCGACGTAGAGGTCGCGGGCGATCACCGGGAGCCCGCGCGAGGCGGCGGCGCGCAGGAGCTCGGCGCCCGTGCGCGCGTCGGCGAGGTACAGCGCGTCGAGCTGCGCGGTGGCGAGGAAGTCGGGGCGCGAGGCGGGGAGGACGGTCACGGTGAAGCCGTGCTCGGCGGATGCGCGCACGAGCGCGTTCAGCTGCAGGTTGTGCGCGAACGCCCAGCTCTTGGCGGCGGCGTCGTCGACGGCGGGCATGACGAAGCCGATCGACATGGTGCGCCCGCTGCGGAGGGCCGCCGCGTGCTTGTTGGGGGTGTAGCCGAGCTCGGCGGCGATCGCCTTGATGCGCTCGCGCGTCTCGGGGCGGAGGCTGCCGCGGTCGTTGAGCGCCTGGCTGATCGCCGCGGTCGACACCCCGGCGCGTTCGGCGACGTCGCGCAGCGTCACGCGGCTCATGCGGGGTCGCCTCCGGGGAACACCGTACGCACCGCGTCGCGCCACGCCGTGCCTTCACCGGCCGATGCCAGCGCGTGGCCTTGCGCGATGAGCCCGTGCAGCAGCGCGCCGGAGAAGTGCCGCAGCGCCGCCTCGGTCTCCGCGTCGCCGCCGCGGGTGCGGGAGCGGGCGATCTCGGCCTCGAGCATCTCGTGCACGTAGCGGCGCATGTCGACGACGGCGGGCGACACCTCGTGCACGCGGCGCGCGGCGGCGTGGCGCTGCGCGGCGGTGTGCACGATGAGGCGGGCCTCGTTCATCGTGGCGAACTCGTCGATCGGCGCGTGCACGCGGATCGTGTCGAGGTCGAGCACCTCGACGCCGGGCAGGGCGCGCAGCCCCGGGTCGACGTTCCGCGGCATGCCGAGGTCGATGACGAGCTGCGCGGCGTCGCTCTCGCCGCGGGCCGCCCGGTGCTCCGCCGCGGTCAGGGCGTACGCGCCGGTCGTCGTCGTGCAGGTGACGACGACGTCGGCCGCGGCCGCCTCGGCGGCGAATGCGTCGGCGGCGACCACGGTGAGGTTCTCGCGCTGTGCGAACTTGCGGCGCCCCGAGGGGGAGTGCACGCGGATGTCGGTCGCGCCGACGGCGCGGAGGGCGGCGAGGGATGCCGCGGCGTAGCGCCCCGTGCCGACCAGCAGCACGCGTGCGTCCTCCCACGCGCCCACCCGTGATCCAGCGAGCTCGACGGCCAGGCGCACGAGCGAGCGGCCCGACTCGCCGAGCCGGGTGGAGTTCTTGACGGCCCGGGAGGTCTCGGTGGCGCGCTGGAAGAGGTGCTCGAGCGGGCCCGTGGTCGCGCCCTCGCGGCGCGCGGTCTCGAGGGCCCGGGTGACCTGTCCGGAGATCTCGTCCTCGCCGAGGGCGACCGAGTCGAGCCCGGCCGCGACGGAGAAGAGGTGCTGGGCGACGCCGTTGCCGTGGGCGAAGTCGACCGTCTCCCGCACGTGTCGGAAGGGGAGCGCGGTGAGCCCCGCGATGCGCTCCATGGCGGCGTCCATCGCCGGGATCGGCGAGGCGTCGGGCGCGTCGTCGACGTCGAAGTAGGCCTCGAACCGGTTGCAGGTGGCGAGCACGACCGCGCCGCGGATCGCGTCGTGCGCGGCGGTGAGCTCGGTGGCGGCGGCGTCGCCGATCACCGACAGGCGCTCGAGGTCTTCGAGCGAGGTGGTGCGCTGGTGGGCGGACAGGCAGACGAGCACGGGTGGGGACCTCTTTCGGATCGTGAGTAGTATAACGATTAACCCCACTCCGATTCGAAGGCCTCCGTCTTGCCCTCCACGCATCCGCTCGCCCTGCACGACACCGCCTCCTCCCGCCTCGTGCAGGCCCTGCGCGGTCACCGGCCCGAGGTCACGCCGGTGTGGTTCATGCGGCAGGCGGGCCGCTCGCTGCCCGAGTACCGGGCGCTGCGCGCGACCGGCGGATCGATGCTCGACGCCTGCCTCGACCCGGCCATGGCGAGCGAGATCACGATGCAGCCGGTGCGCCGGCACGGGGTGGATGCCGCGGTGTTCTTCAGCGACATCGTGGTGCCCCTGAAACTCGTCGGCCTCGGCGTCGAGATCGTCGCCGGGCGCGGCCCGGTGTTCACCGAGCCCGTGCGGACGGCGGCGCAGATCGCCGAGCTGGTGCGCATCGACCCCGCCCTCATCACCGAGCGCGGCGAGGAGGTCGCCGCCGCGGTCGCGCGCACGACGGAGCTGCTCGCCGACGAGTCGGCGCTGCGCGGTGAGCCGATCCCGCTGATCGGCTTCGCCGGTGCGCCCTTCACCCTCGCGGCCTACCTCGTCGAGGGCGGCCCGTCGAAGGACCACCTGGGCGCGCGGAGCCTCATCCACTCCGACCCCGCGGCCTGGCACGACCTCACCGCGTGGCTCGCCGAGGTGACCGGGCGCTTCCTCGCCCTGCAGGTGCAGGCGGGCGCGAGCGCCGGCCAGCTGTTCGACTCGTGGGCCGGCGCACTCGCCCCCGCCGATTACCGCCGTGCGGTGCTGCCCGCCTCCGCGGCGGCGCTCGAGCCTGTGCGCGCGCTCGAGCTGCCGGGCGCGCCGGAGGGCGTGCCGCTCATCCACTTCGGCGTCGGCACCGGTGAGATCCTCGCCGACATGGCATCCATCGGCGTCGACGCGCTCGGCGTCGACTACCGTGTGCCGCTCGACGTCGCCGCGAAGCGCGTCGGCGGCGCGAGCGACCTCACGCTGCAGGGAAACCTCGACCCCGCGATGCTGTTCGCCCCCGCCGAGGCCCGCGAGGCCGCCGTGCACGCCGCGCTCGAAGCGGGTCGCGCGGCCCGCGCGCACGTGTTCAACCTCGGTCACGGCGTGCCCATGGACACCGACCCCGACGTGCTCACCGACCTCGTGCGCACGGTGCACGACTGGCGGGCGCGGTGACCACGATCGAGCCCTCCGCGCCGGGAGCGCAGGATGCCGACGTCGCGATCGTCGGCGCCGGGATCGCCGGTCTCACCCTCGCTCACGACCTCGCCCGCGCCGGTCTCCGGGTGATCGTCTGCGAAGCGTCGGACACGGTCGGGGGGCTCCTCCGGCGCGGGCGGGTGGGCGAGATCGATCTCGACCTCGGCGCCGAGTCGTTCGCGACCCGCACCGACGCCGTGGCCGCGCTCGTCTCCGACGCCGCCCTCGACCTCGATCTCGTCGCTCCGAGCCCCGGCGGCGCGCACCTCGCCGTTGCGGGCGAGGCGGGCGCCGTCGTGCGGGCGCCGCTGCCCCGCCGCACCGTGCTCGGCATCCCCGCCGATCCGCTCGCGGACGACGTCGTGGCGCTCATCGGGGCGGATGCCGCCGCGCGCGCCGCGGCGGAGCGGGACCTTCCCCCGCTCGCATTCGGCGACGACGACGGAACCGAGCCGTCTCTGTTCGACCTCGTCACCGAGCGCTCCGGGCGCGTGGTCGCCGAGCGCCTCGTCGACACGCTCTGCCGGAGTGTCTACTCGCGGCCCGCGACCGACGTGCGCCTCTCCGACCTGCATCCCGGCATGTGGGCCGCCGTGCGCGAACACGGCTCGCTGATCGCGGCGGCCGAAGCCCTCGCGACCGGCGCCCACGCGGGCGCCGCCGTCGGCGGTGTCTCCGGCGGCATGTGGCGGCTGCCCGCGGCGCTCGCCGAGGCGGCCCGCGCGCACGGCGCCGACATCCGCACCGGCGTCGCGGTGCACGCCGTGCGAGCCGATGACACCATCACGGGCGGCTCCCTGCTCGAGACCTCGGCGGGCGACGTGACGGCGCGCGTCGTCGTCGTCGCCACCGGCCCGGCGGCCGCGGCGCGGCTGGTGAGCGCCGACACCGAAGCCCGCGACGCCGCGGCCGCGGGCCGCGTGCAGGTGATCGCGGCCGCGATCGACCACGTCGGACTCGACGCGTTCCCGGCCGGTTCGGGAGTCATCGTCGATCCGGCCCTGCCGACACCCGCGAAGGCGCTCACCCATGTCACCGCGAAGTGGGCGTGGGCCCGCGACGCCGCCCCCGCGCACCGTCACCTCGTCAGGCTCTCCGCCCGCGGGCAGGACGCCGCCGGGCTCGACTCCCGCGAGGGCGTCGCCCGCGAGGTGTCGCTCCTCACCGGCGTCGACATCGCCCCAGCCGACGTCGTCGACGTCGTCGTGCAGGAGTGGCCCGACGCTGTGGCATCCCCGCGCACCGCCGCCGCACTCGCGGCCGCTCCCGTGCGGATCGCCGGCGCGAGCGTCGCCGGCACGGGGCTCGCCTCGGTCATCCCGCACGCCCGTGCCCTCGCCGCGACGCTCATCGCCGAGCTGCGCACGCCCATCCGACCCGCATCCGATCCCCTGAGGAGTCACGCATGACCGAATCCGTTCCACTCGGGTACACCCTGTTCTCCGTGCTCGCCGGCCCGCGCCCGCGGACCGCCCCCGACCAGGCGGCCCTCGCCGAGCTCGAGACCGTCGCCGCGAAGCTCGCCGGCGACGGCGTGACCCTCCGCGGCCTCTACGACGTCACCGGCATGCGCGCCGAGGCCGACCTCATGATCTGGCTGCACACGACCCCCGGCGCGGTCGACGACCCGGCCGCTCTCCAGCGGGCGCTCCGCGCCCTGCGCCGTACCGCCGCCCTCTCGGCGTACGACGCCGTGTGGACCGCGATGGGCGTGCACCGCGAGGCCGAGTTCAACAAGCGGCACGTGCCGGGATACCTGCGCGGAGAGCACGCCCGCGGGTGGCTCTGCCTCTACCCGTTCGTGCGCAGCTACGAGTGGTACCTGCTGCCCGAGGAGGAGCGCTCCGCGATGCTCGCCCAGCACGGCCGGCGCGGCGCGCGCTTCACCGAGGTGGTCGCGAACACCGTGTCGACCTTCGCGCTGAGCGACTACGAGTGGCTGCTGCCGCTCGAGGCCGACGACCCGATCCACCTCGTCGACCTCATGCGCGACCTCCGCGCCACCGACGCACGGCGGCACGTGCGCGAGGAGGTGCCGTTCTACACCGGGCGGCGCGTCGAGATCGCCGAACTCGCGGAGGTGCTGGGCTGATGGCCGCCGAACGCCTGGCATCCACGACCGAACCCGAGCCGTTCCGCCCCAAGCCGCCGCGCGCGACCGCGGCCGTCGTCGCGGACGGATGCCGGGTGGCCGGCGCGACCGCCGCGACCTGCGCCGGCGAGCCGTTCGCCACCGAGCCGGTCGCCTACGACGCCGTGCTGCTGCTCGGCTTCGGCGGCCCGGAGGGGCAGGACGACGTGATCCCGTACCTGCGGAACGTGACGGGCGGCCGCGGCATCCCGGACGAGCGCCTCGAAGAGGTCGCGCACCACTACCGGCACTTCGGCGGCGTCTCGCCGATCAACGAGCACAACCGCGAGCTGAAGGCCGCGCTCGATGCGGAGATCGCCGCGCGCGGCCTCGGCCTGCCGGTCTACTGGGGCAACCGCAACTGGATGCCCTACGTCGCCGACGCACTGCAGCAGGCCTACGACGACGGTCACCGCCGGTTCCTCTCGATCGCGACGAGCGCGTACTCGTCGTACTCGTCGTGCCGGCAGTACCGCGAGGACCTCGCCGACGCCGTCGAGGCGACGGCGCTGCAGCGCGGGGTGCAGATCGATAAGGTTCGGCCGTTCTTCGACCACCCGGGCTTCGTCGGACCGTTCACCGAGGGCGTGCGCGCGGCGCTCGACACCCTCGCCGCGCAGGGCTTCGACACATCGACCGAGGTCGAGGTGCTCTTCTCGACGCACTCGATCCCGAACGCCGACGCCGACCGGTCGGGTCCGCCCGAAGACCGCCTCGGCCCGGGCGGCGCGTACGTCGCGCAGCACGCCGCGGTCGCCGAGCGCATCATGAGCGACCTCGGGTCGGATGCCCCGTGGCAGGTCGTCTTCCAGAGCCGCTCCGGCCCGCCGCAGGTTCCGTGGCTCGAGCCCGACGTCAACGACGCCATGGAGGAGCTGCCCGCGCTCGGCCGGAAGGCCGTCGTGATCGTGCCGCTCGGGTTCGTCAGCGACCACATGGAGGTGCTCTGGGACCTCGACACCGAGGCGATGGAGACCGCCGAGCGGCTGGGGCTCGTGGCCGTGCGCACCCCCACGCCGGGCACGCACCCCGCCTACGTCACGGGGCTCGTCGACCTCATCGAGGAGCGGCTCGCCGCGACGCCGCCGGCGGAGCGCCCGCACCTGACCGATCTCGGTCCCTGGTACGACGTCTGCCGCACCGGCTGCTGCGAGAACAAGCGCCTCGGGTTCCAGCCGGCGCTCGCGGGGCTCGCGGAATGAGCACCGACACCGCTCCCGGGGCGGCGCCGCTGCGGCTCGGCACGCGGGCGAGCCTGCTCGCCCGCACCCAGTCGGGTACCGTCGCCGACGCCGTGCGCGCGGCGACCGGCCGCGAGGTGGAGCTCGTGCCGATCACGACCGACGGCGACGTGCTCACCGGCCCGCTCGCCCAGCTCGGCGGCACCGGCGTGTTCGTCGCGGCCCTGCGCGATGCGCTGCTGCGCGGCGAGTGCGACTTCGTGGTGCACTCGATGAAGGACCTCCCGACGGGTGCGGTCGACGGGCTCACGATCGGCGCGGTGCCCCACCGTGCGCCGGTCCGCGACGTGCTGTGCAGCCGGGACGGGAGCCCCCTCGACGCGCTGCCGCACGGCGCCGTCGTCGGGAGCGGGTCGCCGCGCCGCGTCGCCCAGCTGCTCCGTCGCCGCCCCGATCTCGTGGTGCGAGGCATCCGCGGCAACGTCGACACGCGTCTGCGCAAGGTCGACGAGGGCGAGTACGACGCGATCGTGCTCGCCGAGGCGGGCCTCACGCGGATCGGACGCACCGACCGGATCAGCGAGCGCTTCGACGCCGACGGCTGGCCGCCCTCGGCCGGCCAGGGGGCCCTCGCCGTCGAGGTGCGCACGGGTGCCGAAGGCGATGAGTCCGCCGCCGTGCGCGACGCGGTCGCGCGGATCACCGACGCGGATGCCGAGGTCACGGCCCTCCTCGAACGCGCCGTGCTGCGGCGGCTCGAGGCCGGGTGCGCGGCGCCCGTCGGCATCGCCGCGACGCTCGAGGCCGAGGCGGGGGCCGACGCGGATGCCGACGCCGACCGTGTCGCGCTCGTCGCGGAGGTCTACGCGCTCGACGGCGCGCGCGCCGTGCGCGTGACGCACGACCTCGCCCGCGCCGAGGTCGCCGACGACGCCGGTCGCGCCGCGGCGGCCGAGCGCGTGGTCGCGGACCTCCTCGCGCGGGGTGCGGGCGAGCTCGCCGACCTCGCCGGGAGCGGGCGGTGACCGGAGCGCTCCGCGGCGCCCGGGTGCTGATCCCGCGCGACGGCTCCTGGGGTGCGCGGGTGGCGGCCGAGGTCGACCGCCGCGGCGGAGTGCCGGTCGTCGCGCCGCTCATCGCGTCGGCGCCGCCGCGCGACGAGGCATCCCGCGACCGCGCCTTCGCCGCGCTGGCGGCGGGGGAGTACTCGTGGCTGTTCGTCACGAGCGCCGCGAGCGTCGAGCAGCTCACTGCGCGCGGCGTGCGGATCCCCGCGACCACCCGCATCGCGGCCGTCGGTCCGGCCACAGCGCGCGCCGTCGCCGCGTCGGGCGCCGAGGTCTCGTTCGTGCCGCTCGGCGAGTCGTCGGCGGCCGCGATGGCCGCCCAGTGGTGCGCGGGGCGCACTCCCGACACGGCCGGGCGCTCGCTCGTCGTCCGCTCCGACCTCGCCACCGCCGTCATCAGCGACGAGCTGACCCTCCGCGGCTTCGCCGTCGACGTCTGCATCGCCTACCGCACCGTCGGCGTCGACCTGCCGCGCGAGGTCGCGTCGAGCCTCGCCCGCGGCACGATCGACGTCGTGCTGCTCACCTCGCTCAGTGTCGCCCGCGAGCTGCGCCGCCAGGTCGGCCCCCTGCCCGCGCAGGTGCGGGTAGCGTCGATCGGGCCGGGCACGACGCGCGATGCGGAGCGGCTCGGCTTCACCGTCGCCCACACCGCGCGCACGCAGAGCGTCGACGCCCTCCTCGCCGAGCTCGACGACGCCGGCGATGCATCCACCGGCTCCACCGGATCCTCCGAACAGCAAGGCACCCCATGACCGCGTTCCCCGTCCGCCGCCTCCGCCGTCTGCGGCAGAGCCCCGCGCTCCGCCGCCTCGTCGCCGAGCACGACCTCACGCCCCGCCGCCTCGTGCTCCCCGTCTTCGTCAAAGAGGGGATCGACGCCGCGCAGCCGATCGCGAGCATGCCGGGGGTGTCCCAGCATCCCCTCGCCGCGGTGCCGGGCCTCGTCGAGGAGGCCGTGACCGCCGGCATCGGCGGCATCATGCTCTTCGGGGTGCCCGCGGTGCGCGACCCCGTCGGCAGCGGTGCGACCGACCCGGATGGCATCCTGAACCGGGCGATCGCGCTCGCGGCCGAGGCATCCGCGGGCCGTCTCACGGTGCAGGCCGACCTGTGCCTCGACGAGTTCACCGACCACGGCCACTGCGGCGTACTCGCCGCCGACGGCACCGTCGACAACGACGCGACGCTCGAGATCTACGCGCGCATGGCGCTCGCGCAGGCCGACGCCGGCGCCGACATCCTCGGCCTGTCGGGCATGATGGACGGCCAGGTCGCCGCGTGCCGCGCGGCCCTGGATGCCGCGGGGTACGGCACCACCCGCCGTGACGTCGTCATCCTCGCCTACTCGGCGAAGTACGCCTCGGCGTTCTACGGTCCGTTCCGCGACGCCGTGGAGTCGACGCTCACCGGCGACCGTCGCACCTACCAGCTCGACGCCGCGAACGGCCGTGAGGGCGTGCAGGAGGCGCTCGTCGACATCGACGAGGGCGCCGACATCGTCATGGTCAAGCCCGCCGGTCCCTACCTCGACGTGCTGTCGGAGGTCGCGGCCCTCTCGCCGGTGCCGGTCTGGGCGTATCAGGTGTCGGGCGAGTACGCGATGATCGAGCACGCCGCCGCGGCGGGCGTCATCGACCGCGACCGGGCGATCGGCGAGAGCCTGCTGGGCATCCGCCGCGCGGGCGCGGAGGCGATCCTGACCTACTGGGCGATCGAGGTCGCCGGCTGGCTGAACGAGGGGCGGAGCCTCGCATGAGCGGTCACGTGACGAACGAGGAGCTGTTCGCGCGGGCGCATGCGGTGATCCCCGGCGGCGTCGACTCGCCCGTACGGGCGTACGGATCGGTCGGCGGCACGCCGCGGTTCGTGACGAGCGCCGAGGGCGCGCACGTGACGGATGCCGAGGGCCGCCGGTACATCGACCTCGTCGCCAGCTGGGGGCCGGCGCTGCTCGGTCACGCCCACCCCGAGGTCGTCGCCGCCGTGCAGGAGGCCGCGGCGCGCGGGCTCTCCTTCGGCGCGCCGACGCCCGCCGAGGCCGAGCTCGTCGAAGAGATCGTCGCGCGCGTTCCCGCCGTGCAGAAGGCGCGGCTCGTCTCGACCGGCACCGAGGCGACGATGACGGCGATCCGCCTCGCGCGCGGGGCGACGGGGCGAGATCTCCTGGTGAAGTTCGCCGGTCACTACCACGGTCACTCCGACGGCCTGCTCGCCGCGGCGGGGTCGGGGCTCGCGACGTTCGCCCTGCCGGGGTCGGCCGGGGTGCCCGCGGCGATCGCCGCGCAGACCCTCGTCGTGCCCTACAACGACCGCGCCGCCCTCGAGGCGGTGTTCGCCGCCCACCCGGGCCAGATCGCCGCCGTCATCACCGAGGCCGCCGCCGCCAACATGGGCGTCGTCGCCCCGGCATCCGGGTTCACGACCTTCGTCGCCGAGCTGTGCCACCGGGAGGGCGCGCTCCTCATCAGCGACGAGGTGCTCACCGGGTTCCGCGCCGCCGCGGGCGGCTATGCTCAGGTGCTCGCCGAGGCGGGGGAGCAGGTGCTGCCCGACCTCGCCACGTTCGGCAAGGTCATCGGCGGGGGCCTGCCGGTCGCGGCCGTCGGCGGTCGCGCCGACGTGATGGACCTCCTCGCCCCGACCGGGCCGGTCTACCAGGCCGGCACGCTGAGCGGGAACCCGGTCGCCGTCGCGGCCGGGCTCGCGACGCTGCGGCTCGCCGACGACGCCGTCTACGCGCGGCTCGCCGCGGCCTCAGGCGCCCTGTCGGCCGCGGTCGGCGCCGCGCTCGACGAGGCGTCCGTCCCGCACGTCGTGCAGCACGCCGGCACACTCTTCAGCGTCTTCTTCGGCGCCGAGGTCGCGGGCGGCGTGCCCGACTACGCGACTGCGCAGCGCCAGGACGCCGCCGCGTACGGCCGGTTCTTCCACGCGATGCTGGATGCCGGGGTGTCGCTGCCGCCGTCGGCGTTCGAGGCCTGGTTCGTCACCGCCGCCCACGACGATGCCGTGATCGACCGGATCGTCGCGGCGCTGCCCGAGGCCGCCCGCGCGGCCGCCGGCTGACGCTCAGCCCGACCGGGCCTGCACCGCGGCGACCCAGGCGAGGGCGAGCGACTTCGACCAGCCGTCGTCGAAGGTGGTGCGCGCCGCGAACGCCGTCGCGGCGGCGGATGCCGCGTCGGGCGAGCCGAGCGCGGAGTACGCCTGCACGTAGTCGCCGAGCGGGCCGGTGAACGCGGTGTCCCCGGCATCCGCGACGTTCTCCGCGACCCGCGCGGGGTCGCCGGCGAGGTATTCGAGCGACACCGGCCCGAGCGGCAGGGCCTGGATGCCGAGGATCGCCGACGGCTCGGCGCTGAACCAGGTCGCGTCATCGCGCTTCGCGCCCCAGCTGATCGAGACGATCGTGTGCGCGTACCCGGCGGGGAGGTCGGTGGGCTCGAGCCACAGGGTGCGGGCGGCGGCGGCCTCGTTCGACAGCAGCCACTCGGCGCGCCCGAGGAGCTCGTCGTCGCCGCTCGCCTCTGCCCAGAGGGCGAGCCCGTTCCACGCGGCGACGGCCTCCGAGCTCGACTCCTGATTGTTGCCGTCGGCGAAGGGGGCGAGGCCCGCCGCCCAGGAGTGGCCGCGGTAGGGGTCGAAGACGCGGAGCGCCGTGAGGGCGTCGCCCGAGCCGCCCGCGACGTCGGCGGCGAGGGCGTTCATGACGGGTCCCAGCTCGTCGACGAGGTCGGGCCGTGCGGCGGCGAGCGCCCCCGCGGCGGCGAGGAAGTAGCCGTAGTGGAAGTGGTGGTCGTTGCCGTCCTCGGCGCCGAAACCCACCTCCTTGCCGACGACGAGGTGCAGCCGGTCGTCGTACACGAAGCACTTCGCGGCGCGCGTCGCGCACCCGTCCGCGACGGTCCACGGCTCGAGCTCGGCGGCGAGCCGGTCGGCGATGCGCGTCGCGAGGTCGGCGTCGCCAAGGGTGCGGGCGAGCGAGAGCAGGTCGCCGAGGCGCGCGAGCGCCTTGCCGCCGAAGTAGGTGTCGTCGGGGAGCGCGCCGGTGGCGGCGAGGTCGTCGGATGCCTGGGCGAGAAGCGACGCGCGTGTGGCGTCGTCGGTTCCGGCGAGGTCGTACTCGGCGGCGGGCGCGATCCGCGGCACCGACCACTCCAGGGTCGTCGACGCGCACGCCGACGCCGCGCCGTAGGGCGTGTCGTAGGTGCCGAGGGTGCAGTCGTCGGCGGGGCTCGTGGAGCCGGCGTCAAGACCTCAGGTAGGGCAGCGGGTCCCCGCGGTGGGCCGGGTCGAGGAGGAACAGCATGTACGCGATCACGCCGATCGTCGCGAGCACCGACAGCAGCACGAACAGGGCCGATGTCTCGGCGACGCGCACCGCGTTTCCCCGCGCGTCGTATGTCGTCAGATTGCTCGTCAGTGCTTGCGTCGCCATCGTGACCCCCCCGGCCGTTCCCCCCCTGTCGCGACGGCGATGGCGCTGCGAACGCCTCCACGATAGGTCGGCGGCGGGTCGAGGAGGTACCCGCCCCGTGAACACCCCGTAACATTCCGCTGGGAGCGCCCTGACGGACCGTGCTGACGGACCGTGCGCCCGCCCCCGGTAGGCTCGACGCATGCCCGTGACCCTGCTCGGGGCGTCGGAGATCCGCGCTCTCGCCGCCGAACTCGACGTCACCCCCACCAAGAAGCTCGGGCAGAACTTCGTCGTCGACGCCAACACCGTGCGCAAGATCGTGCACGTCGGAGAGGTCACCGCCGCCGACCGGGTCGTCGAGGTGGGCCCGGGTCTCGGCTCGCTGACCCTCGCCGTGCTCGAGACGGGGGCCGCGGTCACCGCCGTCGAGATCGATCACCGCCTCGCCGCCCGGCTGCCGGAGACCGCCGCCGCGCACGGCGTGCCCGCGGGGGCGCTGACGGTGGTGGATGCCGATGCGCTCCGCGTCACGGAGCTACCGGGCGACCCCACGGTGCTCATCGCCAACCTGCCCTACAACGTCAGCGTGCCGGTGCTGCTGCACTTCATGGAGACCTTCCCGGGCCTGGAGCGCGGCGTCGTCATGGTGCAGGCCGAGGTGGGGGAGCGGCTCGCCGCCCCGCCCGGATCGAAGATCTACGGTGCGCCGAGCGTGAAGGCCGCCTGGTACGGCACGTGGCGGCTCGCCGGAACCGTGTCGCGGCAGGTCTTCTGGCCGGTGCCGAACGTCGACAGCGTGCTCGTGGCGTTCCGTCGCGACGCCGAGCCGCGCGGCGACGAGCAGCTGCGTCGCGCCGTGTTCGGGATCGTCGACGCCGCCTTCCAGCAGCGCCGCAAGATGCTGCGGCAGGCGCTCGCGCCGGTGCTCGGCGGGTCTTCGGCGCTCGCGAGCGACGTGCTCACGCGTGCCGGTGTCGACCCGACCCTCCGCGGCGAGCAACTCACGATCGACGACTTCGTCGCCGTCGCGTCGGCGCACCTCGCTAGCCTGGAGGGGTGACCGAGACCGAAGACCGCTTCCCGTCGACCCGCGGCGGAGACATCCACCGCCCCTACACCGCCGCCGCAGACCGCTACGAGGGTGCCGCGTTCCGTCAGGTCGGTGAGAGCGGCCTGTACCTGCCGCCGCTGTCGCTCGGCCTGTGGTGGAACTTCGGCGACAACATCCCGTTCGACCGGCAGCGGGCCCTGCTGCGGCACGCGTTCGACCGCGGCATCACCCACTTCGACCTCGCGAACAACTACGGCCCGCCCTACGGCACCGCCGAGACGAACTTCGGCCGCATGGTCCGCGAGGACTTCCGCCCGTACCGCGACGAGCTGATCATCTCGTCGAAGGCCGGCTGGGACATGTGGCCCGGCCCCTACGGCACGTACGGCTCGCGCAAATACCTGCTGGCCAGCGCCGAGCAGTCGCTCACCCGCATGAGCCTCGACTACGTCGACATCTTCTACTCGCACCGCTTCGACCCGGTGACCCCGCTGGAGGAGACCATCGGCGCGCTCGACACGCTCGTCCGTCAGGGCAAGGCCCTCTACGTCGGCATCTCCTCGTACAGCGCCGAGCGCACCGTCGAGGCGAAGGCGATCGCCCGCTCGCTCGGCACGCCGCTGATCATCCACCAGCCGGCGTACTCGATCCTGAACCGGTGGATCGAGGACGGCCTCACCGGAGCGCTCCGCCAGGAGGGGATGGGCGCGATCGCGTTCACCCCGCTCGCGCAGGGCCTCCTCACCGACAAGTACCTCGGCGACGGCACCGCCGAGCGCGCGCAGAGCCGCTCGTCGCTGCCGGGCGGACGGCTGAGCGAGAACGCCCTGGCGGCCCTCCGCAGCCTCGACGTGGTCGCGAAGGAGCGCGGACAGACCCTCGCGCAGCTCGCGATCCAGTGGGTGCTGCGCGACCCGGTGGTCGCGTCGGCCCTGATCGGCGCCTCGCGGCCCGAGCAGCTCGATGAGAACCTCGCGGCGCTGGACGGTCCCCCGTTCGACGTCGAGGAGCTCGAGCAGATCGACGCCGTTGCCGACGCGATCGACGTCGACCTGTGGGCGGGATCGGCCACCGCGTGACGCCGCCCGGAGGGGACCGCCGCGTGCACGCCCGCGCGCCGGGGAAGATCAACGTCTTCTTCGACGTCGGCGATGTGCAACCCGACGGGTATCACGACGTCGCCTCCGTCTATCAGGCCGTCTCGCTCTACGAAGACGTGTGGGTGCGCCGGGGCGAGACCGACGCGGTCGCGGTGACCGGTGACGTCGACGTCTCCGGCGTGCCGCGGGATGCCTCGAACCTCGCGGTCCGCGCGGCGCGGCTCGTCGCGGCGCGGGCGGGCTACACCGGCGGCATCCGCATCGACATCCACAAGGGCGTGCCGGTCGCGGGAGGCATGGGCGGCGGTTCGGCAGACGCCGCGGCGACCCTCGTCGCCGTCAACGAGCTGCTCGACGCACACCTCACGCCCGCGCAGCTGCAGGAGCTCGGCGCGCAGCTGGGCGCCGACGTGCCGTTCGCGGTGCTCGGCGGCACCGCCGTCGGCACCGGTCGCGGCGACGAGCTCGCGACGGCGCTCGTGCGCGGGCGCTTCGACTGGGTGCTCGCCGCGCGCGGCGACGGGCTCTCGACCCCTGCGGTGTACGCGGAGCTCGACCGTCTGCGCGCCGGCATCGACATCCGCCCGCGTCGCGGCGCTCCCTCAGTCGACCCCGCCGTGCTGCAGGCGCTTCGGGCGGGCGACCCGGTCGCCCTCGCCGACGTGGTCCGCAACGATCTGCAGCGGGCGGCCTGCAGCCTCCTGCCGGCGCTCGACGAAGTTCTCCGCGACGGCGACGCCGCCGGCGCGCTCGCCGCGTTCGTCTCGGGATCGGGCCCCACGGTCGCCTTCCTCGCCGCCGACGCCGAGGCCGCCGACCAGGTCGTGCGGGGGCTGCGGGCGGCCGGCCGCGGGGCGGTCGCCGCGTACGGCCCCGTGCCCGGGGCGCGCGTGCTCGGGTGACCTGGCACGGCCAGCGCGTCCGTGATCCCGCGTAGCGTGGCCCCATGACCGATACTCCGCTGCACCGGCCAGACGCTTCCGACCTGCACGTCCCCTCCGACCTGCACGACGCCCCGCTCGACGAGAGTCTCCGCGCCGAACTCGACGCGCAGCACCTCGCGGTGACCCGCGTCGACGACACCGATCGCGAACCGGTCGACCGGTGGCTGGATGCCGTGGCACGCGGTTTTCTCAACGGCGAGCCCGACGAGAAGCGGCGCCAGGCGTTCTTCGACCGCACGGCGCACCGCCGGAAGATCGGCGTGTACGACCCCACTGGAGCGCAGCCGACCGAGCCGGTCGCCACGTTCGCCTCGTGGCTGGCCGAGCTGACGGTGCCCGGCGGCGCCCTGCCGGTGACCGCGATCAGCTCCGTCACGGTGTCGCCGACGCACCGTCGCCGTGGCATCCTGCGCTCGCTGATGGCGGGCGAGCTGCGCACCGCGGCCGAGCGCGACGTGCCGGCGGCCGTGCTCACCGTGAGCGAGTCGTCGATCTACGGACGGTTCGGCTTCGCCCCCGCCGTCGCCTCGACGTCGTGGACGCTCGACGTGCGCCGCGCGGGGTGGATCGGGCCCGTCGCCCCCGGCCGCGTCGACTTCGTGAGCCGCGAGCGGGGGCGCGAGCTCGCCGAGGAGCTCCACGAGCGCATCCGGCCCACGTCGGTCGGCGAGGTCGGGATGCCCGGCGGGCACCTCGACGGGTTCTTCGGCACCCGACCCGACGCGGAGAATCCCGAGCTGCTCCGCGTCGTGCAGTACCGCGCCCCGGGCGGCGGCATCGACGGACTGGCGCTCTACCGCGTGAGCGAGGATCGTGATGACTTCGCCGCGTCGACGGTCGACCTCACGCTGCTCCTCTCGGCCACCGACGAGGCGTATGCGGGGCTCTGGCACTTCTTCCTGTCGATGGATCTCATCGGCACGCTCCGCGCGAGCGAACTGGCCGTTGACGAGCCGCTGTGGTGGATGATCGCCGATCAGCGCGCCGCGAAGATCGCGGTGCGCGACCACCACTACGTACGCATCCTCGACGTGCCCGCGGCGCTCGCCGCGCGCACCTACGACGTCGTCGACACGCTCGCGCTCGACGTGGTCGATCCGCTCGAGATCGCGGGCGGACCGTTCGTGCTGACGACGGATGCCGACGGCTCGGGCTTCGTGGAGACGATGGACGATCCGCCCCTCGGCATCCCGTTCGTGCGCCTGGGCATCGCGGAGCTGTCGGCGCTGCTGCTCGGCGGGGTGTCGGCGGTGACGCTCGCCCGTGCCGGCCGCATCGAGACTGATGACCCGGAGCGCGTCGCACGGCTCTTCCAGACGGTTCAGGCGCCCCGCCTGAGCTTCTGGTACTGACGGGAGCGCGCCATGCTCGACCCCGCGGACATCGTCCGCTTCTCCGACACGCCCGCGCCGGAGGGCGCGAGCCCGTGGGTGGGCGGCGCCGCCCCCGCGAGGGACATCGAGATCGTGCCGCCCGACCCCGCCTGGCCGGAGCGGTTCGCCGCGCTCGAGACGAGGATCCGTGCCGCGCTCGGCGAGCGGGTGCTCGCCCTCGAGCATGTCGGATCGACCTCCGTTCCGGGTTTTGCGGCCAAGCCGATCATCGACATCGACCTCACCGTCGCTGACGGGGCGGATGAGCCGGCCTACCTGCCCGCGCTCGAGGCGGCGGGGTTCACGCTCCGCGTGCGCGAGCCGTGGTGGTACGGCCACCGGCTGCTCGGTGCCGACGATCCGCGCGCGTTCGTGCACGTGTGGTCTCCGGACACCCCCGAACCCGTCCGTCACGTGATCTTCCGAGACTGGCTCCGCGGCCACCCGGACGACCGGGCGGAGTACGCCGCTGCCAAGCACGCCGCGGCGGAGGCGGCGAACGCGCACGGCGAGGACATGATGTCGTACAACGACCGCAAGCAGGACGTGATCCGCGCGATCTACGCCCGCGCGTTCCGCGCGGCCGGGCTTCTCGGGTGAGCAGAGCCGGAACTCGCCTACCCTGAAGGGGATGGCACATCTGCTCGGAGGCGAGAACCTCCACCTCGAATTCCCCACCCGCGTCGTCTTCGACTCCGTCTCGCTCGGTGTCGACGAGGGCGACCGCATCGGCATCGTGGGGCGCAACGGCGACGGCAAGTCGAGCCTGCTCGCGATGCTCTCCGGGCGTCTCGAGCCCGACGGCGGCCGGGTCACGGTCCGCGGCGGGGTGCGGGTGGGCGTGCTCGATCAGGGTGACACCCTCGACGACGCGCTGACGGTCGCGCAGACCGTCGTCGGCGACCGTCCCGAGCACGAGTGGGCGGGGGATGCCACGGTGCGCAGCGTCATCGCGGGACTCGTCGGTGACCTCGACTGGGATGGCCCGGTCGCGGGCCTGTCGGGCGGTCAGCGCCGCCGCGTCGCGCTCGCGCGGCTGCTCGCGGGCGATTGGGACGTGCTCGCCCTCGACGAGCCGACGAACCACCTCGACGTCGAGGCGATCGCGTGGCTCGCCGAGCACCTGAAGACCCGGTGGTCGCGGAACGCCGGGGCGCTCCTGGTCGTGACGCACGACCGGTGGTTCCTCGACGAGGTGTGCACGACGACGTGGGAGGTGCACGACCGCATCGTCGAGCCCTTCGAGGGCGGCTACGCGGCGTACATCCTGCAGCGGGTCGAGCGCGACCGGCAGGCGGCGGTCATCGAGCAGCGGCGGCAGAACCTGGCCCGCAAGGAGCTCGCCTGGCTGCGCCGCGGCGCGCCGGCACGGACGGCCAAGCCCAAGTTCCGCATCGACGCCGCGAACGTGCTGATCGAGGATGTCCCGGAGATCCGCGACAAGGTATCGCTGCAGTCGCTCGCCGTCTCGCGTCTCGGCAAGGATGTCGTCGACCTGCTCGACGCCGGCGTCTCCTACGGCGGCCGCGACGTGCTGAAGGACATCGAGTGGCGCATCGCGCCGGGGGAGCGCACCGGCATCCTGGGCGTCAACGGCGCCGGCAAGTCGACGCTCCTCGGGCTCGTCGCGGGGACGGTCGCCCCCACGAGCGGACGGGTGAAGCGCGGCTCGACGGTGAAGGTCGCGACTCTCACCCAGCGCATGGACGAGCTCGATCAGCACCTGAACGATCCCGTGCGCGTCGTGATCTCGGGGCTGCGGACGAGTTACACGATCGGGGCGGGGTCGAAGGCGACGGAGCTCACCCCCGGGCAGCTGCTCGAGCGCATGGGGTTCTCGTCGGCGCAGCTGTCGACGCCGGTGAAGGATCTCTCCGGCGGGCAGCAGCGTCGGCTGCAGCTGCTGCTGATCCTCCTCGACCAGCCGAACGTGCTGATCCTCGACGAGCCGACGAACGACCTCGACACCGACATGCTCGCCGCGATCGAAGACCTCCTCGACTCGTGGGCGGGGACGCTCCTCGTGGTCAGTCACGATCGGTACTTCCTCGAACGGGTCACCGACCAGCAGTACGCCGTGCTCCCGGGGCAGGACGGGGGTGGGCGCCTGCGGCACCTCCCCGGCGGCATCGACGAGTATCTGCGGCTGCGCGAGCGGGAGCGGGCGACGGCGGGCGCCGGGTGTGGCTCCGGCGCGGGGTCCGGCGCCGGCGCGGGATCGCCCGCGTCACCGGCATCCGCGGGACCCGCCCTCAGCGGCGCGGATCTGCGCGCGGCGCAGAAGGAGATCGCCGCGGCCGAGCGGCGCATCGAGAAGCTCACCGCGCAGGCCGACGCCGCGCGCACGGCGCTCGCCGAGCACGACCAGTCCGACTACGTGGGCCTCGGCGAGAAGATGGCGCGGATCGGCGAGCTGGATGCCGAGGTCGCGGCTCTCGAGGAGCGCTGGTTCGCCCTCACCGAGCAGATCGGCTGACCGGGGCGTGTCTAGGCTGGTCGTGTGACTGTCACGACCCGCCGCCTGGCCGACCTCCGCATCGACGACCACACCGTTACGCTGCCGCTCGTCTGGGGTGATCCGACCGACGCGCGCACGATCGACGTGCACGCCGCCGTCGTCACCCGCGAGGGCGGCGACGACCTGCCGTACCTGGTGTTTCTGCAGGGCGGCCCGGGGTTCGAGGCTCCGCCCGCGTTCCATGCGCCGACCTCGCCGAGCTGGCTCGACGGCGCGCTCGCCCACTACCGGGTCGTGCTGCTCGATCAGCGCGGCACCGGGGCATCCACCCCGTTCGGCGACGACGATCTGGCCCGCGGGGCGGAGGGCGTCGCCGAGTATGTGACGCACCTGCGCGCCGACGCGATCGTGGCGGATGCCGAGGCGGTGCGCGAGAGCCTGGGCGTGGAGACCTGGAGCGTGCTCGGCCAGTCGTTCGGCGGCTTCACGATCCTGCATTACCTGAGCACGCACGCCGACTCGCTCGATGACGTGTACATCACGGGTGGGCTCAGCGCCGTGGGCCGGCATCCCGACGAGGTCTATGCGCTGACCTATGACAAGATGCGGGATGCTTCGGAGCGCTACTACCGGCGCTTCCCCGGTCACCGCGACGCGATGCGGGAGCGACTCGACCTCGCCGCCTCGGGCGGGATCGTGCTGCCGGGCGGCGAGGTGGTGTCGGTGTCTCGCCTGCGCTCGCTCGGCATGCTGCTGGGGACGAACGACGGGTGGCAGACCCTTTATGGGCTGCTCGAGACGGATCCGCGCAGCAACGCGTTCCGCTACGACCTCGCCAGGGCGCTGCCGTTCTCGGCGCGGAACCCCCTGTACTTCCTCTTCCACGAGTCCAGCTACGCGGACGGTCACGCGACGCGCTGGTCGGCCGACCGCGTCGAGCCGGACGACTTCCTGGCCGACCCGACGCTTCTGACGGGTGAGCACGTGCGCCGCGACTGGTTCGACACCGTGCCGGGCATGCAGCCGTGGCGCGACGCGGCGCTCCGCGTGGCTGACGTCGAATGGCCGCGCCTCTACGACGCCGACGCACTCGAGGCATCCGGTGCCCGCGGCGCGGCCGCCGTCTACGTCAACGACGTGTACGTGCCCGTCGAGTTCTCTCTCGAGACCGTGCGGCTACTTCCCGGCGTCACCCCGTGGATCACGAGCGAGCACGAGCACAACGGCCTGCGCGCCGGCGACGTGCTGCCGCGCCTCATCGACCTCGCCCACGGCCGTCGCGTGCGCTGAGCCTGCGCGCCTTCCCCCGTTCGGGGGTCGCTTGGCGCCGTTATCGCCCGCGAGTTCCGGCGCGAGCCGCCCCGCGAACCCGGGCTCAGGCGTCGAAGCCCAGCGAAAGCTTGCGCAGCAGGCCCGCGAGTCGTTCGCGGTCTGTGCGCGAGAGCACGCCCAGCAGCTCCGCTTCGGCGTCGACGAGGCGGGTGATCGCGGCATCCACCCGCGTCTTCCCGTCGTCGGTCAGGGTCACGAGCACGCTGCGCCCGTCGGCCGGGTCGGCCTCACGGCGCACGAGCCGGCGCCCGACGAGACGGTCGATGCGGTTGGTCATCGTGCCGCTCGAGACCAGTGTCTGCTGCAGCAGCTGCTTCGGGCTCAGCTGGTACGGCTCACCCGCCCGGCGGAGCGCCGACAGCACGTCCCACTCCCAGGGCTCGAGGTCGCTGCGGCGGAACGCCTCGCGCCGCGCCCGGTCGAGGTGCCGCGACAGCCGGTCGACGCGCGAGAGCACCTCGAGAGGCGAGAAGTCCAGGTCGGGCCGCTGGGTCACCCACGCGCCGACGATGCGGTCGACTTCGTCGTGTTCGGTGGCCATCCGTTCATTATCGCGGGTTCGCCGCCCGAACCGCGGCCGTGCGTTCGTGCGTTCCGGCGACGGCACGGCGCGCCCGTCCGGCTCGGGCGCGCGCGAGTTCAATGGCAGACTGGACGGGTCCGCGCCCGCGGACGTTCCGCCGTGGTGTAACGGCAGCACGACAGCCTTTGGAGCTGTGAGGACCAGGTTCGAATCCTGGCGGCGGAGCATGACGAACACCCTGGATGCCTCGTTGGCTGTCGTGATCCTCGCCGCCGGTCAGGGCACGCGCATGCGCTCGTCCCTCCCGAAGGTGCTGCACCGCATCGGCGGTCGCCCCCTCGTCGGCCATGTGCTCGACACGGCGCGCGACCTCGCCCCGGGCCACGTGCTCGTCGTCGTGCGCCACGAGCGCGATCAGGTCGCCGAGGCCGTCACCGGCATCTCGCCGGAGGTCGTCGTCGTCGACCAGGACGAGACCCCGGGCACTGGGCGGGCCGTCGAGGTCGCCCTCGCCGCGGTGCCCGACTTCGACGGCGACGTGCTCGTGCTCTCCGGTGACGTGCCGCTGCTCGATGCCGCGACGCTCGAGGGCCTCGTCGCCGACCACCGCGCCTCGCACGCCGCCGTGACACTGCTGTCGGCCGTGCTCGATGACGCGACCGGCTACGGCCGCATCATCCGCGGGGTCGATGGCACCGTCGAGCGCATCGTCGAGCAGAAGGATGCCTCGGCCGCCGAAGCCGCCGTCACCGAGATCAACGCGGGCGTCTACGTCTTCCAGGCGCCCGTGCTGCGTGCACAGCTCGCGCGCGTGGGCACCGACAACGCTCAGGGGGAGAAGTACCTCACCGACGTCATCGGGCTCGCCCGCGGCGAGGGGCTCGCCGTCGCGGCGTCCGTCGTCGGTGACGTGTCGCTCACGCTGGGCGTCAACGATCGGGCCCAGCTCGCCGAGGTCGGCCGGCTGCTCAACGCCCGTACGGTGCGGCGCTGGCAGCTCGAGGGCGCGACCATCCAAGACCCCGCGACGACCTGGATCGACGTCACCGCGACCCTCGCCCCCGACGTCACGGTGCTGCCGAACACGCACATCCTGCGGGCCACCGCCGTGGCCTCCGGCGCGACGATCGGCCCCGACACGACCCTCGAGGACTGCGAGGTGGGGGAGGGTGCCACCGTCCGCCGCGCCGACGCGACCCTCGCCGTCATCGGCGCGGGCGCGACCGTGGGGCCGTTCGCGTACCTGCGCCCCGGCACCATCCTCGACGCGCGCGGAAAGATCGGCACGTTCGTCGAGACGAAGAACTCCACCATCGGCGAGGGCAGCAAGGTGCCGCACCTGTCGTACATCGGCGACACCACGATCGGCCGCGGCGTCAACCTCGGCGCGGGCGCGATCACCGCCAACTACGACGACGTCGCCAAGCACCGCACCGAGATCGGCGACGAGGTGCACTCCGGCTCGCACAACGTGTTCGTCGCGCCGGTTAGGATCGGAGATGGCGCCAAGACCGGTGCCGGTGCGGTGATCCGCAAGGATGTCCCGCCCGGAGCTCTCGCCTTGAGTGTCGCCCCCCAGCGAAACGTCGAGGGGTGGGTCGAGAATCACCGATCGGGGACCGCCGCGGCAGACGCCGCGGCACGGGCCCGGTCCGCACAGGAACAGGGCGATGACGCGCAAGAAGAAGGTTGACCTCGACGTCGAGCGAGGGATCGCGCCGGGACTGGTCGCCAAGACCAAGAAGCGTCTCGTCGTCGCGAGCGGCAGCTCGCACCCGGCTCTCTCCGAAGAGGTGGCCCTCGCGCTCGGCACCGAGCTCGTGCCCACCGAGCACCGCACCTTCGCCTCGGGCGAGATCCTGACCCGCTTCGAGGTCTCGATCCGCGGCTGCGACGCGTTCATCATCCAGTCGTTCGGCCCCCCGGTGAACGAGTGGCTCATGGAGCTGCTCATCATGCTGGATGCCGCCAAGCGGGCATCCGCCAAGCGCATCACCGTCGTGGCGCCCTACTATCCGTACTCGCGGCAGGACAAGAAGGGGCGCGGGCGCGAGCCGATCTCGGCGCGCCTCGTCGCCGACCTGCTGAAGACGGCGGGCGCCGACCGCGTGATGAGCGTCGACCTGCACGCGGCGCAGATCCAGGGCTTCTTCGACGGCCCGGTCGATCACCTGTTCGCCAAGCCGGTGCTGCTGGAGTACTTCCAGCGCACCCTGAGCCCCGAAGACCGGGAGAAGCTCACCGTCGTCTCGCCCGACACCGGCCGCGTGCGCGTCGCCGACCAGTGGTCGGACTCGCTCGGCGCGCCGCTCGCGATCATCCACAAGCGCCGCGACCCGAACGTGGCCAACCAGATCACCGTGAACGAGATCGTCGGACACGTCGCCGGCCGCGTGTGCCTCCTCGTCGATGACATGATCGACACCGGCGGCACGATCGTCAAGGCTGCGCAGGCGCTGAAGGCGAACGGCGCCGAGCGCGTCATCGTCGCCGCGACGCACGCGATCTTCAGCGACCCGGCCGTCGAGCGCCTGCAGGACGACGCGATCGACGAGGTCGTCGTCACCGACACGATCCCGCTCCCGCCCGAGAAGCGCTTCGACGCGCTCACCGTGCTGCCGATCGCGCCGCTCCTCGCCCGCGCGATCAAAGAGGTCTTCGAGGACGGGTCGGTCACAAGCATGTTCGGCGGCGACGCCTGACCGCTGCGCCGGCAGGCCGTCCGCATCGGATGCTGTAGATTCACGCTATGGCCGACATCCTCACCGACGCCCAGCTCACCGTCGCGCGGCCCTACGCGCTCGACGCCGCCGAGGTGCGTGAGGCGCTGCGCGTCGGCGCGGACGGACTGACGGCCGACGAGGCCGCGGCGCGCCGCGAGATCGCCGGACCGAACCTCCTGCCGGAGGCGAAGCGCACACCCGGCTGGCTGCGCTTCCTGTCCCACTTCAACGACACCCTCATCTACATCCTGCTGGCCGCCGCGGCCATCAAAGCGGTCATGGGGGACTGGCTCGACTTCTGGGTCATCATGGCCGTCGCGGTCATCAACGCGGTCATCGGCTACGTGCAGGAGGGGCGGGCCGAGAAGGCGCTGGCCGGCATCCGCGGCATGCTCTCGGCCGATGCCACCGTCCGCCGCGACGGCACGTGGACGACGATCGCCGCCGCCGATCTCGTGCCGGGCGACGTCGTGCGGCTCATGCCGGGCGACAAGGTGCCCGCCGACGTGCGGCTCGTCGAGGCGACGCAGCTGCGCATCGACGAAGCCGCCCTCACGGGCGAGTCGGTGCCGTCGTCCAAGCAGACGGCATCCGTCGCCTCCGACGCCGGTGTCGGCGACCGTGCCTCGATGGCCTTCTCGGGCACGATCGTCTCGGCCGGTCAGGGCATCGGTGTCGTCACCGGCACGGGAGCGGCCACCGAGATCGGCAAGATCCAGGCGCTCGTCGGCGAGGCGGGATCGCTCGACACGCCGCTGACGAAGCAGCTCGACGGCTTCGGCAAGGTGCTGACCCTCGTCATCCTCGGCATGGCGCTGGTCATGATGCTGATCGGCCGGTACCTGCACCAGATGCCGATGCCCGAACTGATCTCGGCGACGATCGGCTTCGCCGTCGCGGCGATCCCCGAGGGACTTCCGGCGCTCGTCACGATCACGCTCGCGATCGGCGTGCAGCAGATGGCGCGGCGCAACGCCATCACCCGCAAGCTCCCCGCCGTCGAGGCGCTCGGGTCGGTCACGACGGTGTGCTCGGACAAGACCGGGACGCTCACGAAGAACGAGATGACGGTCCGCCGCATCGTGACCCCCGTCGGCCGCTACGAGGTCTCCGGGCTCGGCTACCAGCCCGACGGCGGCATCACCCCGGCCGGCGGTCGCGACCTCGCGGCGATCCTCGCCGTCGCGGACCTCTGCAACGACGCCGAGCTCTCACCCGACGGCGAGGGCGGCTGGCGCCTGGTCGGCGAGCCCACCGAGGGGGCGCTCAAGGTCGCGGCGATGAAGGGCGGGGTGACGGATGCCGGGACGAAGCGCCTCGCGGTCATGCCGTTCGACTCCGCGAACAAGTTCATGGCGACCCTCAACGAGGCCGGCGACGGCGCCCGCGTGATCCTCGTCAAGGGTGCGCCCGACCGACTGCTGGACCGGTCGCTGACACAGCGCGGCGGCGACGGCTCCGAGCCGGTGGACCGATCGTTCTGGGAAGCGGCGATCGACGAGCTCAGCGGCCAGGGACTGCGTGTCCTCGCCGCCGCCCGCAAGCCCACGCGTGACGACGAGCTGAGCGAGAGCGACCTGGTGGACCTGGAGTTCCTGGGGCTCTGGGGCATCGTCGACCCGCCGCGCCCCGAGGCGATCGAGGCGATCGCGGACTGCCATGCCGCCGGCATCCGCGTGAAGATGATCACCGGCGACCACGCCGGCACGGCCGTCGCCATCAGCCGCGAGATGGGACTGCTCCCCGCGGCCGGCTCCGTAGGCGACGCCGAGGTGCGCGTCCTCACCGGCGCCGAGCTCGAGGCGCTCAGCCAGGAGCAGCTGAAGGCGGTCGTCCGGGACGTCGACGTCTACGCCCGCACGAGCCCGGAGCACAAGATCCGCATCGTCCGGGCGCTGCAGGCACACCACGAGGTCGTCGCGATGACGGGCGACGGCGTCAACGACGCGCCCGCCCTCACGCGCGCCGATGTCGGAGTGGCGATGGGCATCAAGGGCACCGAGGCCACGAAGGAGGCGGCCGAGATCGTCCTAGCCGACGACAACTTCGCCACAATCCGCAGCGCCATCGCCGAGGGGCGGCGCATCTACGACAACCTGCGCAAGTCGGTCGTCTTCCTGCTGCCGACCAACGGTGCGCAGTCGCTCGTGATCCTCGTCGCGGTGCTGTTCGGGCTCACGCTGCCGCTCACCCCGGTGCAGGTGCTGTGGGTCAACATGGTCACCGCCGTGACCCTGTCGCTCGCCCTCGCGTACGAGCCGGCCGAGCGCGGCATCATGACCCGTCCACCGCGCGCTCCGGGCGGGTCGATCATCTCCGGACGCGAACTCGGGTTCGTCCTCGTGGTGTCGCTGCTCATCGGCGGCGCGACGCTCGCCGTGTTCGGCATCTCGCTCGCGCGGGGCGCCGACCTCGACGTGGCCCGCACGGAGGCCGTCACGATGCTCGCGCTCGGGCAGCTGGCGTATCTGCTGAACTGCCGGTTCCTCGCGCGGACCTCGCTCACCGCCGATGTGCTGCGGGGCAACCCGGTGATCTGGTGGTCGGCGCTCGTGCTGATCGTGCTGCAGGCCGGCTACATCTACCTGCCGTTCATGAACGACCTCTTCGCCTCGGAGCCGGTGGACCTCGTGGGCTGGCTGCTGCCGATCGGGATGTCGGTTCTGGTGTTCCTCCTCGTCGAGGCGCTCAAAGCGCTGCGTCGCGGCCCCACCGCCGCGCCCGCACTCAATGCAAACGCATAGGTCTTCCCGAGCCTTCACCGCCGCCACGCGGGTTAGCGTGGAACGCGACCGGCCGCCGGATGCCGGGCCGACCCTCACCGCAGGGCACGACAGAAGGAGGACCATCATGATCCGCACCACCGCCGTCCCCGCCACCCGCCGCACGCGCGCCTCGGCCCGCGCGGGCATCGCCGCCGCATCCGTGCTCGGGGTCATCACACTCGCCGGCTGCGCCTCGGCCGCCGACGCGGAGGAGAGCGCGTCGACCCAGACCGACGCGGCAACGCCCGCCGCGACCGCGTCGGCGGGGGAGCAGAGCGGCACCGGCTCGACGGGCGGGGCGACCGACGGCGCGTACGCCGACGGCACCTACACCGCCGACGGCTCGTATGCGACACCCGAATCGGTCGAGACGATCACGGTGACCGTGACACTCGAGGATGACGTCATCACGGACGTCGAGGTCACCGGCAACCCCACCAAGCGGGAGTCCGAGCAGTATCAGAGCAAGTTCATCGGGGGCATCTCCGCGGAGGTCGTCGGCAAGAACATCGACGAGATCTCGGTCTCGCGCGTCGCCGGCTCCTCGCTGACCAGCGGCGGGTTCAACGAGGCGATTCAGGCGATCAAGGCCGAAGCGGCCGCGTGATGCACGCCGCGGGGCAACCGGTGACGACCTCCGCCGAGGCGGGGGCGTCGGCGGCCGGGGCGGGGGACCGCGCACCGGCGGGGGCCGCGCCCGCGGGGGAACGGCCGCGGCAGCGCTGGGAGTTCGCCGCCATCGGCACGGTGTGGCGCATCGACACCGCCGAGCCCCTGGACGCCGCCGCCCGCACCGCGGTCACCGCGCTGATCGACGCCTTCGACCGCGACTGGTCGCGCTTCCGCTCCGACTCCCTCGTCACCCGGCTCGCCGCCGGCGGAACGGCAGACGCGCCGGCCGCGGATGCCGTGGCCATGCTCGACCTGTTCGCCGCGGCATCCGCCGCCACCGACGGCGGCGTGAACCCTCTCATCGGCGACGCGCTCGCGCGCCGCGGCTACGACGCCGGGTACGGGTTCGTCGATCGCGGCGCGGAGCCCGCCCCCGCCGCGTGGCGCGACCTGCTGCGCTGGGACGACGGCATCCTGACCCTTTGCGCACCGGCGACGATCGACGTCGGCGCGCTCGGCAAGGGACGACTCGTCGACCTCGTGCTCGCCGAGGTGCCCCGCCGGGTCGTCGGCGCGGTGACCGTCGACGCGAGTGGTGACATCGCCGTGGCCGGTGCCACCGAGCGCATCGCGCTGGAGCATCCGTACGATCCGACGCGCGCGATCGGCGTGTGGGAGGTGCGCGACGCCGCCCTGTGCGCCTCCGCGACGGGGCGTCGCGCGTGGCCGGGAGCGGACGGGGCCGGGCTGCACCATGTGCTCGACGCCCGCACCGGCGAGCCGGTGCGCACGATCGCGGCCACGTGGGCGCGTGCCGCGGACGCGATGACCGCCGACGCGGTCGCGACGACGCTGTTCTTCGACGGCGGTCCCCGCTTCGCGGCCGAGCGCGACGCGCAGTGGGTGCGGATGACGACCGACGGCCGCGTGGAGTGGTCGCCCGGCAGTACGGCAGAGTTGTTCCTGTGATGTCTTCCCTCACCGTCGTCTGGAACCGCGTCTTCGCCGTCGTCGGGCGGGTCTCGATGTACCGGCTCGTCGTGCTGGCCCTCGCCGCCCTCGCCGCCATCGCGTTCGCGCTGTCGTTCTTCGGCCTCGCCGGCCCCACGCCGGGGGAGCTCCTGGCCGCGCTGGCAGTGCTGGCGGCGGCGTGCGCGGCGACGGATGCCGTGGCCCACCGCATCCTCGGCACTCCCTGGCGCTGGGAGTCCTCGCTCATCACGACGCTCATCCTGCTGTTCGTGCTGCGGCCGACCCTCGAGCCGCTGGGCCTCGTGGGGCTCGCTGTCGCCGGGGTCGTGGCGTCGGCATCCAAGTACCTGCTCGCCTGGCAGGGCCGGCACATCTTCAACCCCGCGGCGGTCGGCGCGGCGGTCCTCACGGTGCTGAGCGTCTGGCTGCCCGATCTCGGATCGTCGTCGTGGTGGGTCGGGACGCCGAGCCTCGCCGCGCCCGTCATCATCCTGGGGCTCGTCGTGCTGGTGCGCACCGAGAAGGTGCGTGTCGTGGCGGTGTTCGTCCTCATCGCGTGCGCCGTCGCATTCGTGCGCACCTCGGTGCAGTACCAGCAGGTGGGGCTCGAGCTCGACGGTGCCACCGTGTTCTGGCAGATCCTGTGGTCTTCGCCCTTCCTCTTCCTCGGGGCGTTCATGCTCTCCGAGCCGCTGACGCTCCCGCCCCGGCGCTGGCAGCAGTTCACCGTCGCGGCCCTCGTCGGCGTGCTGGCCGGCTGGCCGATCGACGTCGGGGAGGTGAGCCTCGGGCAGGAGCGCGCGCTGCTCATCGGCAACCTGCTCGCGTTCGCCTTCGCGGTGCGCACCGCCGTCCGGCTGACCTACCTCGGCCGCATCCCGCTGACCCCGACGGTTCGCGAGCTCGCGTTCCGCGCCGAACGGCGGTTCCGTTTCGTCGCGGGGCAGTATCTCGAGCTCGAGGTGCCGCACCCGCATCCCGACGCGCGCGGCACGCGGCGGGAGTTCTCCATCGTGTCGGCGCCGGAGGAGCTGCCCGAGGTGCGCATCGCGCTGCGGGAGGGTTCGCAGTCGAGCTACAAGAAGGCCCTCGCCGCCGTCGAACCCGGGCAGACGCTCGCGGTGACGGGCGTGTGGGGCGACTTCGTGCTGCCCACGCGGCCGATGGCGCCCGTGCTGATGGTGGCGGCCGGCATCGGCGTGACGCCCTTCGTCTCGCAGCTGCGGCACCAGCGGCTGTCGGGGGAGGACCGCGACATCGTCTTCGTCTACGTCGCCTCGGATGCCGAGGAGCTCGCCTTCCGCCAGGATCTGGAGGACGCCGGCATCCCCGTCATCGTGTTCACCCGCAACGAGCCGGCCACCCTCCCGCCGCACTGGCGCTGGGCCAAGGGCGTGCGCCTGGACGCCGACGGCCTGCTGCAGGCGGTCCCCGACATCGGGGCGCGTCACGCCTTCATCTCCGGCCCGCCCGGACTCATCGCCGACCTCGCTCCCGCGCTGGAGCGGGCGCGCTCCCTCACGACCGACGCGTTCTCCGGCTACTGAGCCGCCCCGGCCTGGCCACCCCCGCGACGTGGTCACATCGTCGCCGGAAAGAGGTGTCGTGATCGACGGCTTCGGGCGCCGTGAGGTGGTCGTTTGCGCCACTTGTTTGCGCGCTGGGTGGGATAGGTGTCGCGATCGACGGCTTCGGGCGGGATGAGGTGGCCGTTTGCGCCACCTGTCTGCGCTGGGTGGGATAGGTGTCGTGATCGACCACTTCGGGCGGGGTGAGGGGGCCTTGACCCTCGATCGTGGACACGGTGTCGGTTCGGTTATGCCGCTTCCGCGAGGGTAGCGGACGTGGTCTCCGCGTAGGCGGTCTCGTAGTTGTTCGGGGTGATCTGGCCGATCGTGGAGTGGCGTCGGCGGGTGTTGTAGCGGTTCGCCCATCGGAACACGGTCCGGTAGGCGGTGGCCTGGTCCGGGAACGCCGCCTGCCCTTCGAGGAGCTCCCGCTTGAGTGTGGCGTTGAAGCTCTCCGCGAGTGAGTTGTCGGCGCTCGTGCCCACCGCACCCATGGACTGGACGACGGTGAGCTGCTCGCAGAGGGCTGCGTAGGCCTTCGAGGCGTAGACGCTGCCGTGGTCGCTGTGGAAGATCGCGCCGGCCAGCGTCCCGCGGTCACGGGCCGCAGCGCGCAGGGCGTC
>NZ_JAJJIB010000011.1:0-84151 GCF_020905435.1 Microbacterium sp. F2E
CACCCCCGCCGAGACCCGGGCCGCCTACTACGCCCAGACCGCAACCGCGGCCTGAAATCCACAAAGAGATCGTCTACGAAGCTTGACACAGCCCAGTGTGTCTCCTTCTCGAGCGATGGTTAGGCCTGGACGGGCGCGGGCTCTCGGGTGGCGGGGGCGCCGGCACGGGTTGGGGTGGGCAGGGGGCGGAAGCGGCGCAGGCGGAGGCTGTTGGTGACGACGAACACGCTGCTGAACGCCATTGCCGCGGCGGCGAGGATGGGGTTGAGCAGGGCGAGCATCGCGACCGGGATCGCGGCGACGTTGTACGCGAACGCCCAGAACAGGTTCCCCTTGATCGTGCCCAGGGTGCGGCGGGCCAGCCGGATCGCGTCCGGGACCAGCATCAGGTCGCCGGAGACGATGGTCAGGTCCGCGGCGGTGATGGCCGCGTCGGTGCCGGTGCCCATCGCGATCCCGAGGTCGGCGGCGGCGAGGGCTGCGGCGTCGTTGACGCCGTCGCCGACCATCGCGACCACCCGGCCCGCGGCCTGCAGGTCGCGGATGGTGTCGAGCTTGCCCTGCGGGGTGACCCCGGCGCGGACGTCCTCGATCCCGGCCTGGTTGGCGATCGCGCGGGCGGCGCCGGGGTTGTCGCCGGTGAGCAGGATCGGGGTCAACCCGAGCTCCCGGAGCCGTGCGACCGCCTCACGGCTGGTGGGTTTGATGGTGTCGGCGACGCTGATCGCCCCGCGCACCTGCCCGTCCCACGCCACCACCGTCACCGTCGCCCCCGCCGCCTCGTCCGCCGCGATGGTCGCGGCGAGGCCTGAGGGGATGGGGAGGGACCACTGGGTGGTGATCCAGGAGGCGCGGCCCGCGGCGACCATCCGGCCGTCGACGATGCCCTGCACGCCTTGACCGGCCTCGGCGGCGAATGACTCCACGGCATCCGTCGGGCCGTCGGCTGCGGCGGTGATGGCGCGGCCGATGGGGTGCTCGGAGCCGTGCTCGAGCGCCGCGGCGAACCGGATCAGCTCCGCCTCATCGGTGCCGGGAGCGGGGTGGATGCCGGTGACGGTCATGGTGCCGGCGGTGATGGTGCCGGTCTTGTCGAGCACGACGGTGTCGATGCGGCGGGTCTGCTCGAGCACCTGGGGTCCGCGGATGAGGATGCCCAGCTGGGCGCCGCGGCCGGTGCCGACCAGCAGAGCGGTCGGCGTCGCCAGCCCCAGCGCGCACGGGCAGGCGATGATCAGGGTGGTCACCGCGGCGGTGAAGGCGACCTCCAAGGGCGCCCCCGCGATCAGCCACCCGGCGAACGCGGCCAGGGCGAGGACGATGACGATGGGGACGAAGACGGCCGACACCCGGTCGGCGAGGCGCTGCACCTGGGCCTTGCCGGTCTGCGCCTCCTCGACCAGCCGCGCCATCCGGGCCAGCTCGGTGTCGGCGCCGACGCGGGTGATCTGCACGAGCAGGCGCCCGCCGGTGTTCACAGTCGCGCCGACCACGCGGGAGCCGGGGGCGACTTCGACCGGCACGGACTCGCCGGTCAGCATCGACTCGTCCACCGCGGACATTCCCTCGGTGACGAGGCCGTCGGCGGGGATCTTCTCACCCGGCCGCACCACCACGACATCACCCGGAACGAGCTGTGCGACGGGGACGCGCTGCTCAGTGCCTTCGCGGAGGATCACTGCGTCCTTGGCGCCGAGCTCCAGCAGGGCGCGCAGGGCCTCGCCGGACTGCCGCTTGGCACGAACCTCGAGGTAGCGGCCGAGGAGGATGAACACGGTCACCAGCGCGGCGACCTCCAGGTACACCTCGTGGCCACCGGCCTGCGGGGTGCCGACGAAGGTGACGCTCATCCGCATTCCCGGCATCCCCGCACCGCCGAAGAACAGCGCGTACAGCGACCAGCCGAACGCGGCCAGCACCCCGACGCTGATCAGAGTGTCCATCGTCGCCGCCCCGTGCCGGGCATTGATCGCCGCGGCGCGGTGGAACGGCCACGCCCCCCACACCACCACCGGCGCGGCCAGGGTGAGCGTGAGCCACTGCCAGTAGGTGAACTGCAGGGCGGGGATCATCGACAGCACCGCGACCGGCACCGCCAGCACCGCCGAGACGATCAGCCGCTGCCGCAGCGACGCCAGCTCATCGTCCCGCGGGATGGTCTGCTCAGCCGTGTCGGGCACAGGCGGGGCTGGGAGGCTCGCTCCGTACCCCGCCTGCTCGACCGCCGCGATCAGCTCCTCCACCGGCACCGGGGCCTCCGAGTGCACGCGGGCCTTCTCGGTGGCGAAGTTGACCGTCGCCTCCACCCCGGGCAGCTTGTTCAGCTTCCGCTCGACCCGCGTCGCGCACGACGCGCAGGTCATCCCGGTGATGTCGAGATCGACGTCCAGCGTGCTCATGAGGCTGCGGCGAGGCTGTACCCGGCCTCCTCCACCGCCGCCCGCACCCGCTCCGCATCCACCGGCGTCGCGCTGGACACCGTCACCGTGGACACGCCACCGGCGTGCAGATCGACCGCGACGTCGGAGACACCGTCGATCGCGGAGACCTCCTCGGTGACGCTACGCACGCAGTGCGCGCAGGTCATCCCCTCCACCAGGAACTGCGCCGACACGGTCTCACCCGCCGCCGTCTGCTGCGCCGGCGCGCCGGTGTCGGTGGCTGCCGTGGCGTGGGAGGTGGGGCTGCAACAGGCGCAGCCACCGCCGGTGCTGGTCGCCTGCAGGCCGAGGTCCTGGAATCCCTGTCCGGTCATGATGTGCTCCCTTCAAGAGCGTTGAACGATGTGAGTGGGGACGACGTTAGGAGCGCACGAGGCGCGCGATCGCGGCGTTCGCCTCGCGGAGCTTCTCCTCCGCGAGCGGGCCGCCTTCGGCGGTCGCCTGCGCGACGCAATGCGCGAGGTGGTCTTCCAGCAGCGACAGCGCGACGGACTCCAGCGCCTTCGTCGCCGCCGACACCTGGGTCAGCACGTCGATGCAGTACACGTCCTCGTCGATCATCCGCGCGATCCCGCGCACCTGACCCTCCGCGCGGCTCAGCCGCGCCAGCAGCGCCGGCTTGTTGTCCACATACCCGTGTGCCATCTCGCACCTCCACCCACAATCTACCATACCCTGTAGGGGTACAGGGTGTAGGGTGAGGTCATGAGCGGCATCCAGGAGCCGCGGCCCGCACAGACCACCCGTTGGCACGTCGTGACGGGCGGTCCCAGCTCCGGCAAGACCACCACGGTCAACCTGCTGCGGGGCCGCGGGTACACGACCACGATCGAGCACGCCCGCCACTACATCGACCTGCAACGGATCACCGGGCGCAGCACCGCGGAGGTGCGGGCACGGCAGAGCGAGTTCCAGCGCGCCGTCGTCGACATGCAGGTCGAGCAGGAACGCTCCCTCGACCCGCAACAGACCGTGTTCCTGGACCGTGCTCTGCCGGACTCGCTCGCCTACTACCGCTTCCTCGGCCTCGCCCCCGGCACCGCCCTGCTGGGCGCGCTGGCCGGCGCCCGGTACGCGACGGTGTTCCTGCTTGACCTGCTCCCGCTGGCGCCCGACTACGCGCGCACCGAGGACCCCGCCGCGCAGCGGCGCATCCACGACCTGCTCGGGCTGGTGTACCAGGAGCTGGGCTTTCCCGTCGTCACCGTCCCCGCACTCGCCCCCGACGCGCGCGTCGACTTCATCCTCGAACGAGCATCGGCCGGCACTCCAGCCGAGAGGGGCGTGAGCTGATGGGCGCGGGGAGTAGCCGGTACCGGCAGATCGGGGCCGTGCTGCGCCGGCACGGACTCGGCGTCCTGGCCGGCGTGCTGGGCCTGGGCGGCTTGGTGCCGTTCCACCGCGGCGCCCTCGGACACGCCCGACAGGAGGACCCCTACACGAACCCCGAGCATGTGCGGGTCGCGTTGGAGGAGCTCGGGCCGACGTTCGTGAAACTGGGCCAGATCCTCTCCACCCGGCACGATCTGCTCCCCGCGGCATGGGTCGCCGAGTTCGCCAAACTGCAGGACGACGTCGCCGCGGCACCGTGGGAGGGCATTCGGGACGTGCTCCGTGAAGAGCTCGGCGCCGACCCAGAGCACGTGTTCGCCCAGTTCGACCCGGTGCCGCTGGCGGCGGCGTCCATCGGGCAGGCGTACGCGGCAACTCTTCACGACGGCACCGAGGTCGTCGTGAAGGTGCGCCGGCCCGGCGTGGTCGCGCAGGTGCATGAAGACCTGGACATTCTCCGCAACCTCGCCGACCGCGCCGACCGGCGCTGGGATGCCATCCGGCAGTACGACCTGCCCGGGCTGGTGGAGGAGTTCTCCCGCACGCTGCGTGCCGAGCTGGACTACCTGCAGGAGGCCCGCAACGCCGAACGGTTCGCGCAGGAGTTCGCCCACGCGGCGCGGGTGCGGATTCCCCGCGTGCACGGGGAGACCACGACCTCGCGCGTGCTGACCCTGGAGCGGATGAGCGGGGTGCGGATCGACGACCTGGAGGGCCTGGACGCCGCCGGCATCGACCGGGTCGCACTCGCGCGGCTGGGTGCCGACATCGTGCTCACGATGGTGTTCGACAACCGGTTCTTCCATGCCGACCCCCATCCCGGGAACATGTTCGTGCAGCCCGACGGCGCGCTCGCGCTGATCGACTTCGGGATGGTCGGGGAGCTCACCGAACAGACCACGGACGGCCTCGCCGGCATCGTGCTCGCCTTCACCCGCGACGACCCGGACACCCTCACCACCGCCCTGATAGAACTCTCCCGGACCGCCGACGTCGTCGACCGGGCAGGGCTGCGGCAGGCGATCACCGCGTTCACGGCCCGCTACCGGGGCCGTTCGCTGTCGGAGATCAGCCTCGCAATCATGCTCCAGCAGCTGCTCGGCATCCTGCAGCAGCACCAGCTGCACCTTCCGCAGGAGACGGCGCTGCTGTTCAAAGTGCTGATGATGGCCGAAGGGACCGCGGCGCGGCTGGATCCGGACTTCCAGATGCTCGACGCCCTGCAGCCCTACGCTGAGCAGCTCACCCGCGCCCAGCTGTCCCTGCCGGCTCTGGCCCGGCGATGGGCGCGCGCGGGAGCCGACACCGGGGCACTGCTCACCGAGCTGCCCGCCACCCTGAGCCGGCTCCGGCATCTCCTCGAAGACGGCGGGTTCGAGGTGCACCTGCGCGCGACGGAGCTGGAACCTCTCGTTGGGCGCGCCGAACGCGTCGGCAACCGTGTCGTCGCGGGAATGATCGCCGCCGCGCTGATCAGCGGGATCGGCACCCTCGTCGGCGGGAACACGAAATGGCGCTCCCGGGAAGGCGTCCTGATCGGCGCCGGGACCGGCACGATCGGCGCCCTCGGCAGCTATCTGCTGTGGACGCTGCGGCGCCGCCGACCCCGCCCCTGACCCGCGCACGGCTCAAGAACACCACGAAAGGAGACGAAGATGGACAGGATCAGAGTCGGCGTCAACGGGTACGGAGTGATCGGCGAGAGGGTCGCCGACGCCGTCCACGCCCAACCCGACATGCAGTTGACTGGCGTCGCGGACATCATCACCGACTGGCGCATACAATCCGCCGTCCCGCGGCTGCCCGTATTCGCCGCCACCCCCGACGCGCACAGCGGCATGGTGGACACCGGCATCCGCCCCGAGGGAACCCTCGACGATCTCCTCGCGCAGAGCGACGTGATCGTCGATACGACCCCCAAGCACGTCGCCGCCGGAAACCTGCCCCGCTACCAGGCGGCGGGAGTAGAGGTGATCGTGCAGGGCGGGGAAGCGCACTCGACCACCGGGCACTCCTTCGTCGCCCAGGCCAACTACGCCACCGCGCTCGGCCGGGACCTGACCCGGGTGGTGTCCTGCAACACCACCAGCATCGTCCGCGTCCTCGGCGCGCTCGAAAACGCCGGGCTGCTGCTGCGCGCCCGCGGGGTCCTCATCCGCCGCGCCACCGACCCGTGGGAATCGCACCTGGGCGGCATCATGAACACGATGGTCCCCGAACCGGTCATCCCCTCCCACCAGGGCCCCGACGCGAAGACCGTGCTCCCCGACCTGGACGTGGTCACCATCGCCGCCAAGGGCGCACACACCCAGACCCATAACCACTACTGGACCCTGCAGCTGACCCGCCGCGCATCCCGCGACGAGGTCCTCGACGCACTGCGCGCCGCACCCCGGATCGCGTTCATCCGGATGTCCGACGGGCTGGTCGCCCTCAACTCCACGGTCGAGCTGATGCGCGACCTCGGCCGGCCCCGCGGGGACATGTGGGAGGTCGCGGTCTGGGAAGACCTCGTCACCGTCGACGGCGACGAGGCGTACCTCACCTACCAGGTGTGCAACGAGGCGATCGTCATCCCCGAGACCGTCGACGCGATCCGCGCCCTCACCGGCACCGTCACCGACCCCGCCGCCTCCATCCGGCTCACCGACGCGACCCTCGGCATGAGGCAGGACTTCCTCGCCCCGGAGCGGTCATGACCTCCCCGAACGCCGGGCCGCCCCGTGCCCCCCGCGCTGGACGCGTGTGGATCTGGGTGATCATCGCGCTGGCCGTCGCCGGGATCGTCCTCTACCTGATCATCGACCACTGGACCCACCTCGCTGCGGCCGCCCCCTACGCCGGCATCATCGTGATCGCCCTGCTGCACCTGTTCAGCCACCGCGGACACGGAGGCCACGGACGACACCGTGAACAGACCCGTCACGACCACACGAACCCGCCCCCCGACGACGACGCATGAGCACCCCCACCGCTGCGCGTGCATATCCACATGCTGTTGCCTCGTCGGCGTGCGACGGAACCAGCACACACGACAGAAATCAGTGGGCAGTGTAGGGACCGCTCAGAGATGTCCATCCGCGGAGCAGGAGGACGGGGAGTTGACAAGCGAAATGTCCTCGATGATCCGCCGCGAGCATGCAGCGAGATGTCTTTCGAGGTCGATCTGCTCTCGTTGAGCTGATGACTCAGCCTTCTGCCCTCGGCTTGGAGAGGTAGAGCAGAAGCCCGAGCGCAACGCCGACACCGAGGATGACGTCGGCGAGGTTGCCGATGAATAGGTTGCCGTAGGCGAGGAAGTCGGTGACGTGGCCGCGGCCGAATCCGGGTGGGGCGAAGAGTCGGTCCAGGAGGTTGCCGACCGCGCCTCCCCACAGCAGCCCGATCGCGACCGCCCACCCCGCGGTGCAGGCGCGTGTGGCGGCGATGAGCAGAACCACAGATGCTGCGGCCGCGATGAGGGTGAGCAGCCAGGTCGAACCGGATCCGAGAGACATCACTGTGCCGGGGTTGAACGCGAGCTGCAGGCCGAGCCAGTCACCTAGGAGCGGGATGCGGTCGTGTTCGCTGAGCTGGGCGAGGGCGAGGGCTTTGGTGCCTTGGTCGATCAGCATGGCACCGGCTGCGACAACGCTCGCGAGCAGGAATCTGCCGAGCCGGCCTCGTGCCGCTGCCGGACTCCGGTTGCTCAGTTCCACGGCGTCCGCCCGGGTCGGGGTGAGAGCGGAACCGTCAACGGGGCCGGTCATGCCTTCGTGCGCCGCGCTGCGCGGAGGCCGTTGAGGATGACGATGACCTCCGCGACCTCGTGCACGAGCACCACGGCGGCAAGGCCCAGGATGCCGGTAATCGCCAGCGGCAGCAGGACCGCGATGATCGCGATGGACAGCACCACGTTCTGGTTGATGATGCTGCGGCCGCGGCGGGCATGAGCGAGGGCCTGCGGGATGAGGCGCAGGTCGTGGCCGGTGAACGCGACGTCGGCGGACTCGATCGCAGCGTCCGCGCCCTTGGCTCCCATCGCGATCCCCAGATCGGCGGCCGCCAGCGCGGGGGCGTCGTTGATGCCGTCTCCGATCATGGCCGTGGGCTGTGACTTCGACAGTTCCGCGACGGCGGTGGCCTTGTCCTCGGGGCGCAGTTCGGCGCGCACGTCGCTGATACCGGCCTGGGCGGCCAGCGCTGCGGCGGTGCGGGCGTTGTCGCCGGTGAGCATCGTCACGCCGATGCCGCGGCGGTTCAGCGTGGCGATGACCTCGGGAACCTCGGGCCGCAGCTCGTCCCGCACCCCGATTGCGCCAGCCGGCTGGTCGTTGCGGTGGACGATGACGACGGTCATCCCCTCGGACTCCATCGCCTCCACGTCGACCGCCAGTGTGCCGGCGTCCAGCCACCGCGGGCTCCCGACCGCGAGACGGGCACCGTCGAGGGTGCCGACGATGCCGTGCCCGGCGGTCTCAGTGACGTCTGCGGCGTCCTGGGCGTCGGGAACCGCGTTGGTGATCGCTGCGGCCAGGGGGTGTGTGCTGTGACCTTCCACGCTCGCCGCCCACGCGAGAACCTCAGTCTCGGTCGCGCCGGTGGTGACGACGCGCGTGACGGTGGGCTCGTTGCGGGTGAGGGTGCCGGTTTTGTCGACGGCGAGGTGACGGATGCCACCGAATCGCTCGAACGCGGCCCCGGACTTCACGACCACACCGAACTTCGACGCGGCGCCAATTGCGGATACGACGGTGACGGGGACGGCGATCGCGAGGGCGCAGGGCGAGGCTGCGACCAGCACCACCAGGGCACGGGTGATCCACAGCTCGGGGTTGCCGCTCAGCAGCGAACCGAGCACGCCTACCAGCACGGCGAGGATCATCACGCCGGGCACGAGGGGGCGGGCGATCCGGTCGGCCAGGCGGGCACGGTCGCCCTTCTCAGCTTGGGCCTGCTCGACCAGCTCGACGATGGTGGTCAGTGAGTTGTCAGTGCCGGCGGCGGTGGCCTCGACCTCGAGGACGCCGGTGGTGTTGATCGACCCGGCCGAGACGTCGGTGCCGGGTTCGACCTCGACGGGGATCGACTCGCCCGTGATCGCGGATGTGTCCAGGCTGCTCCGCCCGGCGCGCACGATGCCATCAGTCGCGATCCTTTCACCCGGCCGGACCACGAGCACGTCGCCGACGCGCAGCTCCTTCGCCTCGACCTCGGCCGTGGCGTCGCCGCGCTTGACGAGTGCGGTGTCGGGCACGAGCTTCAACAGCGCCCGCAACCCGGCACGGGCGCGGTCCATCGCCTTGTCTTCCAGCGCCTCCGCGATGGAGTACAGGAACGCCAGCGCGGCGGCCTCCTCGACATAGCCGAGGATCACCGCGCCGGTGGCGCTGATTGTCATCAGCAGGCCGATGCCGAGCTTGCCCTTCGTGAACAGCTTGCGCAGCGCGCCCGGCACGAACGTGTACGCGCCCAGCAGCAGACCGATCCAGAACAGCACCAGGCCCGCGGTCTCCGCGCCGGTCCACTCGCACACCAGACCGGCACCGAACGCGACACCGGAGGCAATCGGGATCAGAACGCTGGGACTCCGATACCACGGCCGGTCATCGTCATCGTCATCATCGTCATCGAGGTCGACGTGCTCGACCTGCGAACCCGTGACCGCGCTCACGCCCGCACCTCCCCCGCCACGCAGCCCTCAACGCCACAGTCGGGGTCCATGCACGGCACGCTCTCGTCGACCGCGAGCGTCACGTCCACCAGCGCCGTCAGAGCACGAGCCAGGTGCGGGTCCGCGACCTCGTAGCGGGTCTGCCGGCCCTCCGGCTCGGCCACCACGATCCCGCACCCACGCAAACACGTCAGATGGTTCGACACGTTCGACCGGGACAGCCCCAGATCGCGAGACAGCACCGCGGGATAGCTCGGGCCGGCCAGCAGGGTCAGGAGGATGCGAGAGCGGGTCGGGTCGGCCATAGCCCGGCCGAGCCGATTCATCACATCGAGTCGATCAGCAATAGTCAGCATACGGTGACTATACATCAGCAACTGTACTAATCCGTAGGCCGTGCACTCACGCCTTGAGCCGCGAGTCTCCCTGAAATGTCCAGATGGACATCGCGTGGACATTTCACCCGCGAAATGGACATCTCAGAAAAACCCCTACACCCCCTACTGTAGGTTCCCGCTCGAGATGGCGAGGAATGCCGCGATTCCACGGTAGTTGGCTGGGGTTTCGGGTTCAGGATTCCGCGAGTAGTGGCGGATTCTTACAAGAGCTCATGGCCGTCGCGGCGATCGGCTACACACCATGCAGCGTGTCCGAACCGGCAGCGACGCGCTCTCCCCGGCCGCAGCAGCGCCCCCCGACGTGAACGGGAATACTCTCGTCAATCGGGGAGCTCCGGCAGGCGTCATCCTCCGCCGGGCAGATGCTCGAGGTGCCCGATGGCCTCCTCGAGCAGTTCGGAGACGTGGTCGTCGAAGAGCGAGTAGTGGATGTGCCGGCCGTCGCGCGTGCCAAGGACCAGGCTCAGATGCCGCAGCAGCCGCAAATGGTTCGATGTGGTCGTCTGTCCGATGTGCAGCTGTTCGCTGAGGTCGGTCACGGTGCTCGGCTGAACACTCAGCGCGCTCAGAATGCGCAGCCGCACAGGTGACGCCAGTGCCTGCATGATCTCGGCGAGACGCTCAGCATCCGCTACGGACAGGGTGCCTGCTTCCCGACGCGTCTCAGTACCGGCCATGCTCACCATTGTGCCCTCCGACCACGATAATCATTCACAACTACAATATATCATGATCTTGTGATGTATCCTGGTCGCATGACTGCTTCTTCCCCGACGACTACCGCGCCCGCTGCGGAGACGCACGACCATTCCCACGGTTCGGCCCGGTGGGAGCTGTGGTTCGCGATCGCCGCGGGCGTGACCTACGCCGGCGGGATGATCGCCGAGTTCGCGTTGGGGCTGCCGATGGTCGGGTGGCCGTTGGTGTTCTTCCTCGCCACCTACTTCTTCGGTGGGTTCTTCACGTTCCGCACCGCGATCGCCTCGACGATGCGAGGGAAGTTCGAGGTCGACTTCCTCATGCTGGTGGCCGCGATCGGCGCCGCCCTCATCGGCCGGTGGGCGGAAGGGGCGGTGCTGCTGTTCCTGTTCAGCCTCGGCCACGCGCTCGAGGAATACGCCCTCAGCCGTGCCAGCAAGTCCATCGAGTCCCTGGCCGAGCTCGCTCCCCGCAGCGCCCTGGTGCGCCGCGGCGGGGACGAGCCGGTGGAGGTGCCGGTGGAGGAGATCGTCGTCGGGGACATCGTCGTCATCCGCCCGAACTCCCGCATTCCCTCAGACGGGTTCGTGATCTCCGGGGTGTCCGCGGTGGATCAGTCCGCGGTCACCGGGGAGTCGATTCCGGTGGAGAAGGAGCCGGTGGCCGACCCGGAGCGGGCGATGCGCACCGTCGACACCCTGCCCGCCGCCAACCGTGTGTTCGCCGGCACCGTGAACGGGTCCGGCGTGCTCGAGGTCGAGGTCACCGCGACCTCCGCGGACTCGACGCTCAGCAAGGTCGTCGAGCTCGTCCGCTCCGCCGACCAGGCCGCCTCCCCCACACAGCAGTTCATCGACCGGTTCCAGCGTTGGTACGTGCCCGCCGTGATCCTCGGGGTCGCCGTCACCCTCCTGATCTCCTGGCTCGCGTTCGCGCAACCGTTCCCCGACGCGTTCTACCTCGCCATGACCGTGCTCGTCGCCGCCAGCCCCTGCGCGCTCGCGATCGCAACCCCGGCCGCGGTGCTGGCAGGGGTCGCCCGTGCTGCGCGTGCCGGGGTGCTCGTCAAGGGCGGCGCCCCGCTCGAGACGCTCGGGCGGGTCAAGGCGATGGCGTTCGACAAGACCGGCACCCTGACCTGGGGTGCCCCCCGGGTGACGTCCGTCACCCCCGCCGCCGACGTGCCCGAGTCCGAGCTGATCCGCACTCTGGTCGCTGTCGAAGCGCTCAGCGATCACCCGCTGGCCGAGGCGATCGTCCGCGACCTCGAGCCCCGCGTCCCCCAGGCCGAGCGCCTCACCGCGACAGACCTGAACGCGGTCGTCGGGCGTGGCGTCACGGCGACGATCGACGGCGAGCGGGTCGACGTCGGCAACCTGCGCATGTTCGACGAGCAGCAACTCGCGCTGACCGGCACGCTCGCCGACGCGTACACGCAGGCGCGGGACTCCGGGCAGACGCTGATGATCATCCGCCGTGGCGACCGGTTCCTCGGCATCGTCGGCGTGATGGATGCGTCCCGCGCGGAGTCCGCCCAGGTGCTCAGCGCGCTCCGGGGCGCGAACGTGGGGCAGCTCGTGATGATCTCCGGCGACAACCAGCGCGTCGCCGACGCGGTCGGCCGGGAAGTCGGCGTCGACACCGCGATCGGCGAACTGCTCCCCGAGGACAAAGTCGCTCAGATCACCCGCCTCGCCGAAACCCACCGACCGATCGCGATGGTCGGCGACGGCGTCAACGACGCCCCCGCGATGGCCCGCGCCGACGTCGGCATCGCGATGGGCGCCGCCGGCTCCACCGTCGCGTTGGAAACCAGCGACATCGCGCTGATGAGCGACGACCTCGGCCGCGTCCCGTTCGCCGTGCGGCTCAGCCGCGCCACCAGCCGCATCATCCGGCAGAACCTCATCGCCAGCCTCGCGATCGTCGCGTTCCTCATCCTCGCCACCTTCCTCGGCCTGAACATCGGCGCGGTCGTACTCATCCACGAAGGCTCCACCCTGATCGTCGTCGGCAACGCACTCCGCCTGCTCAACTTCGAGCGCGGCAAAGAGCACCACGGCATCGACCACGAAGACAGGCCCACCGCTTGAGAGACTCAGCCGGCGCAGGCGACGGCCTCCCTTGCGCGGCTATGTGGCCCAGCAGGATTGCACGGTGCCGGTCGTTGCCTGCGCGACGGTCGGGATGGTCTCCACGAGTGCTCGTGTGATCTCCTCGGACGCGGGGTACTCGATGACCCGCCAACCGACGATGCCGAAGTCCTCATCCAATGCCTGCACCGCGCATGCGAACGACGTCCCAGCGGGTGGCGTGGCTTGGAAGGATACGGTCACGGTGCGCGCATCGACCAGCTCGTATCCGGTCTCGTCGAATCCGACGTCGTCGAGCGAGTTCGAGACAGTCAGCCACGAAAGCCCGGCGACAGACAGGATTGCCGCCGTCGCGACGGTGACCCAGAACACGCGGCGGCGGATGGGCCGCGGTCCCCGACCGTAGCGGTCGGCGAGCTCCTCTTTCGTCGTCACGTAGTGCGCCCTATCTGCGGCTGCGAGCATCGCGGTCGGCGAGCTCGGTGAGGCGTGCGTTGTAGGCCTCGAGCTCGGCTTCGCCGGTGCGGTCGGCGTGCCGGTCTCGCCGCTTGGTCTCGCGGTCGTCGCTGCGACTCCACTGAATCGCGACCGTGATCGCGAGGATCAGGGTGGGGATCTCACCGATCGACCACGCGATACCGCCGCCGGTGTACTGATCCTCGAGCGGTGTGACACCCCAGGTGCGACCCATCGACCCGAACCAGTCGGCGACCATCAGCCCCGACTGCATCATGATGGCGATGCCGAAGAACGCGTGCATCGCCATCACACCGATGAGCAGCAGCAGCCTGCCGGCGTAGGGAAGCCGCCACGGCACCGGGTCGATGCCGATCAGGGAGAGCGCGAACAGGTAGCCGGTGATGAGGAAGTGCGCGATCATCCACTGGTGGCCGAGGTGGTCGTACAGCGACCAGCGGAACAGGTCGGTGTAATAGAACACCCACAGTGAGCCGATGAACAGGGCGGCCGCGACGAACGGGTTCGTCAGGATGCGGGCGACGGGCGAATGCACCGCCCACAGGATCCACTCCCGCCCGCCGCGGGTGCCGTCGTCGCGTTTGCGGATCGCCCGGGCGGCGAGGGTCACCGGGGCGCCGGCGACCAGCAGCACCGGGATCGCCATCGTGAGCAGCATGTGCCCCACCATGTGCATGCTGAACAGGTAGTCCTGGTAGACGTTGACGACGCCGCCGGTGACCCAGACCAGCAGCACCATGCCGGCGACCCACATGATCGTGCGATACACAGGCCACGCGTCGCCGCGCCGGCGCAGCCGCCACACCCCGGCGAGATAGAAGAAGATCGCGAACCCGGCGAGCACCGCCCACAACATGTCCACGTTCCACGCGGTGACCCACCGTTCGATCGTGAGCTCCGGGGGCAGCGGGGCACCGGTGAGGCGTTCTGCCGGCGAGGGGATCTCGGGAAGCGGGGCCGGGTTCGGTGGCGGAGTGCGGGCCAGCGCTGCGGCGGCGCCGCTGGCCACACCCATCAGTGCCAGCTCGAACGCGATGAGCATCCAGAAAGGGCGGGATGCCGCGTCGGAGCTGCGCATCCTGCCGATCAGGCGGGTGCGGTACCACGCCCCGAAGAGGCCGAGGCCGACGCGCGACGACCTTGATGCCCAAGATCGCGCCATAGGGCGAGAGCAGATCGGACCACTCCTGCAGGCCGATGGCGGCGCGCACCGTGCCGGACACGGCGACGAGCACGAACGCGGCCAGAGCGATGCTCGAGTAGCGGGCGACGAGATCGGGGATGCGGCGACGGTCGAGGGCTGGACGGACGGCGATGAGCAGCAGGAGCCCGCCGAGCCACACCGCGGCGCCGATGATGTGCAGGATGAGCGCCATCATCGCCTCGTGGTGGAAGGCGTCATCGCCGGAGTGCCCCTGCGTGCCCATCGGCACGAGCGAGGCCACCGCCACCAGGGCGACCAGAAGCGTCCCGACCCAGGACCGCACGGCGAATGTCAGGACGGTGAGGGCGGCGCCGGCGACCGTCGTGATCAGCCATGTCCTGCCGACCTCGAGCTCGACGAGGAACCGGCCGAGCTGGGCACCGAACTGGGGGCCTGCGTCGATGGCCGGGTTGAACACGCTGAGAAGCGTGAGGAACCCGGTCGCGCCCGCGGCCACGGTGAACAGGGCTGCAGAGATCGACGCGGTATCGAGGGCGACGTCGAACTCGCGCTCACCGGCCCGCAGCGTGAACAAGGCGGTCACGAGCACACCGACCATGCCCGCGGCGGCGAGATTCACGACCAGTTTCGTGACCGGAAGCCCCCAGCGCACAACAGGGCCGGCGTCGCCGAGTGGGATCTGCGCAGCACCCCCACCGAACCACAACGCCCCGACCAAGGCGATGAGTGCGACCCCGCCGAGGATCGCAGGCCCTGCGACCCGCAAGACGCGAGGAGTCATTCCTGTCGCGGTCGGAGTGACCGCTGTCCGCGTTCAGTGGCATCCGCACCCGTGGTGGCGGGAATCGAGAGTATCGGGGTCATGTGCGTGCTTTCGGCTCGGGCAAGAGGGCGGGGCAGGGGTGCGGGGTCATGTGAGCCCGGAGTAGGAGTGGAGGCCCTGGAAGAACATGTTCACGATCGTGAAGTTGAACAGCACCGCGACGAACCCGATGATGGACAGCCAGGCGGAGCGGGTGCCGCGCCAGCCGCGGGTCGCGCGGGCGTGGATGTAGCCGGCGTAGAGCACCCAGATCACGAACGTCCACACCTCCTTGACATCGAAGCCCCAGTAGCGACCCCAGGAGTCGTTGGCCCAGATCGCGCCGGCGATCAGGGTGAACGTCCAGAACACGAACCCCACGATCGCGAACCGGTACGCGAGGGACTCGAGCACGTCGGCGGCGGGCAGAGTGCGCAGAAACCCAAGACCGTCGGCGCGGGCAGTGTCCGAGGATGCTCGGGTGCGGCGCTCCCGGCGGGCCTGCAGGAGCTGGGTGATGGAGATGCCGCAGGCGATCGCGAACAGGGCGGTGGCCAGGGACGCGACGAAGACGTGGATGACCAGCCACACGCTCTTGAGCGGATCCATCAGCGGAACGACCTCGACGTAGAACGAGACCGTCGCGCCACCCAGCAGCAGCACCACCATGCCGATCAGGAACGCACCGAGGAAGCGGAGGTCGTAGCGGCGCAGCACCAGCAGGTAGACGGCCACGATCAAGACCGTGCCGGTCAGCGCGAACTCGTACATGTTCGCCCACGGCACCCGCTCCGCGGCGATGCCGCGCAGGATGGTGCCGGCCAGGTGGAACAGGAACGCGAGGACCGTCAGCGACGTCCCGATCCGCGCCCACAGCAGCCGTTGACGCTGCGCGGGCGGCGTGCGAACACTGTCCACCGACCCACTCTGGGCGTTGTCCGTCTGCTGGCCCGCCCGTGCGGTAGCGCCGGCCAGGACCGGCTCCCGCTGCGGGACGCTGGCGGGGACGGAGCGCCCGGCCAGGTCGATGGTGTACGCGATGAACGCGAGCAGGTAGGTGGCGATCGCCGTCCACACCAGCAGCAGTGAGATGCCGTCGAGGGAGAGCGCGTCGGTTCCGGTCATGGCAGGGTCGTCCTCTTCGTCGTTGCGGTCAGGGGGTGCCCGCGAGCGGGGTGGCGCGGTAGATCCGTGCACATCGGTCAGCCCGCGTTCGCTTCCAGCCAGGCCAGCGAGTCCACGGCCGCGCTCAATGTTCCCGCCGTCAGCAGAGTGCGCCGGCTCACCCCGGCCCGGAATGCGCGGCTCTCCGCGGGCGTGGGCGCGCACCCACACTCCTCCGCCGTCAGGTCACCAGGAAGGGTGAGATCGCTGCCCGTCGCCAGCGTTCGCAGCGACCAGGCCAGTCGACCTCCGGCAGGCCTCATCCGTGGCGTGTTCATGGGTGCCTCCCCGGATCAGTCGAACGATCTGCGGCGGCCGCACGCGTGCGGGCACGGTGGGAGAACCCCGCCGCGGTGAGAGCGCCGGCGGCAGCGAGGACGATGAGAGCGGTGAGCCAGGGACCGAGGATCACCGCCGGGGTGAGTCCGGTGCGCAGCGGGACGGTGGTGATCGACGCGTCAACGGTGTCGACGCCGATGCTGTCGACGGTGGTGCCGTCCGGGGTGATGACCTGGCTGGTGCCCACCGTGGAGACGTTGACGACCGCGCGGCCGGTTTCGATGGCGCGCATCCGGGCGAACGCGAGCTGCTGCAGGTTCTCGTCGGTGCCGCGGAAGTCGGCGTTGTTGGTCTGGAACACGAACACCTCTGCGCCGGCGCGGGCACCGTCCCAGATCACGGCGTCGTAGATCACGTCGAAGCAGATCGCCAACCCCACCCCGACGTCGCCGACCTGCACGAGCGGCGGGTTGCTGCCGGGGGTGTATTCGCGTTGGATCAAGCCCACCAGGTCGGGGACGATCAGCTCGTAGAACCACCGGTCCGGCACGTACTCGCCGAACGGGACCGGGTTGACCTTGTCGTGCCACTGCCGGCCCGTGGGATCCGCGGTCCACAGCAGGGACGTGTTGAAGACATCGTCGCCGCGGGTGGTGGCGGCGTTCATCAGCAACGGCGCCCCGGCCGAGCGCACGACCCGGTCCAACGCCTCGGCGGCGGCGGGATCACTGAGCGGGTCGGCGTCGACGCCGCCCTCCGGCCAGGCCAGCAGATCCATCGGCTGCCCGTACAGCGGCACCGTGGCGGCGGTCTGCGCGGCCAGGACGTCGCCGGGCACCTTGTCGTCGAAGTACCCGGTGGGGCCGTTGCCCTGCACCCATCCCACGCGGAACTCCCCGGCCGGCGCGGTGGGGAACTGCGGCGCTATCACCAGGAGAGCGGCGACGCTCACAGCAGGGTGCAACCCGAGCATGAAGCGGATGCCGCCGGCGCGGATCCACTGCACCACAGAGGCGCACAGAATGACGATCAGCAGGGACAGGCCGGTCACGCTCGTCCACGACACGGCCTCCGCGAGCGGGCCGCCCACCTGGGTCATCCCGAGGCGCGCCCACGGGAACCCGGAGTACGGCCACGCACCCATCACCACCTCACGGGCCGTCCACAGAACCCCGATCAGCGGCGGTACCGCGAGCAGCTGCACGAGGCCGCGGGCCGGATAGCGGGCGGTCCACCGGTAGGCGAGCGCGATCGGCACCGCGCCCGCGCCGAACAGGACCGCTTCCAGCCCGGCGAGGGCAAGCCACGGCACCGGGCCGAGGAACTCCCCCACCCACACCAGATGGGTCGTGTAGAACACGGCGCCGAACACAGTGCCGACCAGCAGCGCCCCGCCGATGCTGCGGCCGATCAGGGCCACCAGGGCGACCGTGACACTCACGAACGTCAACGGCCACCACCCCACCGGTGCGGAGGCGAGATCCAGCAGCAGGCCGGCGGCCGCGGATGCCAGCACCGCCGCCCACACCGGCAGCGACCATGCCGCCACGGTGCGGCGCGGCGTCTCCTGCTCCGGTGCGGCGGCCGGGGCGGGTGTCGGCAAAGGCGTGCGCATCGGTCAGGTGTCTTTCTGGTGGAGTCGGGTGAGGTAGTCGTTGTACGCGTCGAGCTCAGGGTCGCCGTGTGCGTCGGCGCGACGGTCGGCGGCGACCGCTTGGGCGGTGTCGTCGCGGAACCAGCGGTGCATGACGTAGATGAGCATCAGCAAGGTGGGGGCCTCGCCGTAGGACCAGGCCAGCCCGCCGGCGAGGCGCTGGTCTTCGATCGGGTCGATGCCCAGCGCGCTCGTCGGGCCGGCGAACCCGTCGATGAGGGTAGTGGTGGCCATCATCAGGAAGACGCCGAAGAAGGCGTGCACGGCGGCCTCGGCGAACACGTCCAGGGCGCGGCCGCCGTGGCTCATCCGCACCGGCAGCGGGTCCGACGACAGGATCGGGATGGTGAACAGCATCCCGGCGACCAGGAACCCGACCTCGAGGAGGGTATGGCCGGTGACGGTGGACAGGATCGGATCGGCGAAGTTCGCCAGGTACAGACCGTAAAACGCGGCCAGGTATAGCGGCACCGCCAGCCACGGGCTGAGCAGCCACCGTGCGGTGCGACTGCGTAGCCCGGCGTGCGCGGCGCGGAGCACCAGGAGACCTGGGCCGTGGTGCGGGGTGGCGCGCAGCAGCAGGGTGCCGGGAGAGCCGAGGACCAGCAGCGGCGGGATCGCCATCATCAGGGTGAGCTGCTGGAACATGAACACCGAGAACAGGGCGTACCCGAAGTTCTCCACCGCCAGGCCGGTGACCGCGGCGAGGGCGACGCAGCCGAGCAGGAAGCTGACCGTCCGCCACACCGGCCAGCCGCGGCCGCGGACCCACATCCGGATCGCACCGGCCAGGTAGGCGACCGCGAGGAGTCCCGCGAGGAGCGGTAGCACCGGAGCCGGAAGCGGGGCCGGGGTGAGGAACCCGCCGAGGGTCGGCGGGGCGTCCGGGATCCACACGGTCGTCACGGTGTGTCCTTCGCAGGCTGGTCTACGCCGAGGGCGTGCGCGTGGCGGGTCGCGAACTCGTCGACGGCGCGCGCCAAAGCGGGGTCTTCGCCGCGGGCCAGTCCCGCGTACTCGACGTGCACACCATCCGGGGTGGTGCGGGCTTTCACCCAGAGCCGGCGGCGGGGCACGAACAGGCCGGCGAACAGGCCGAGGGTGGCGAGCACGGAGAACGCGAGCACCCAGCCGCTGCTGGGGTCGCGTTGGATCTGCAGCGACGCGAACCGCTTCACCGGCTCCTCCGCCGTGACCTCCTCCCAGGTGATCGTGCCCCACCCGTTCGGCAGGTCGACGGTGGCGCCGGGGGTGAGCTCAAGGGAGTCGGCGGCGGTGTCGCCGCCGGTGTGCTGGGTGAGCCCGTCGACCTCGAGCGTGTACACCGACCTCGGAGTGCCGTCGTCGATGCCGAGATCCCCGCTGAACACGTTGAGAGTCAGCACCGGATTGACCACGTCCGGGTAGACGGAGGTGAACGCGCCGGAGGGCAACACCCCCTGGGTGGGGTAGAAGAACCCGACCAGCCCGACCTGTTCGGGCAGCCCGTCCGGGATCTTGATGATGCCCAGCGAGGTCATGTTGGAGTCCTGCGGCAGGAACGGCTGCGACTCGCTGTACACCACCTCGCCGGCGGCGTCGCGGATCGTGAGGGTGGGGGCGTAGCCGTTGCCGAGCAGGTAGATGCGATCGCCGTCGACGGTGATCGGGTAGTTCACGATCACGCTCTGCGCCCGATCGTCCTGCCCGGGTTGGCGGATGGTGATGTCGGCGGAGAAGTCTCCGGCCTGGCCTGCGCCGGGGGTGCCGGGCAGCCGGTAGGAGACCTGGAAGTCGTCGAGGGTGAGCGAGTAGGGTGCAAGGCCCGTGCCGTCGACGAAACGGCCGGGGTTGAACGAGGAGTAGTCGCTGAGCGCGTTCACGAACGTGGTGCCCTCCACCACCACCCGCTGCCCGGTATACGCGAACGACCCGCCGATCGCGACCGAGACCAGCACGCCGACGAGGGCGACGTGGAAGATCAGGTTGCCGGTCTCGCGCAGGTAGCCGCGCTCGGCCGACACCGACGCGGCTCCGCGGGCGTCGTATCGCTCCACCCGGTATCCGGCCTTGCGCAGCTGCTCTGCCGCGACGTCGATCGCGTGCGCGGCCGGGTCGGTCCTCCCTTCCTCTCTCGGCAAGGTCAGTTCCCGGTACTCCGAGAGCCGCGACAGCCGGGCCGGGGTGCGAGGGGGGCGGGAGCGGAGCGCCTTGTAGTGGTGCTTGGCGCGCGGGATCACGCAGCCGATCAGGGAGGTGAACAGCAGCAGATAGATCGCGGAGAACCACGGCGACAGGTACACGTCGAACAGGCCGACCGCATCGGCGAGGGGGAACACGTCAGGGTTGTCCCGCTCCCACTGGATGACACCGTTGGGGTCGGCGCTGCGCTGCGGGAACAGGGACCCGGGGACGGCGGCGATCGCGAGGAACAGCAGCAGGACCAATGCGGTGCGCATGCTGGTCAGCTGCCGCCATGCCCACCGCAACCACCCGGTGATGCCCAGCGCCGGCTGGGTGATCTCCGTCGCGGATTCGCTGTCGGCGTGGTCGCCGGGGCGTAGCGGGTCGGCGGTGACGTCGATGCCGGTGTCAGAGCGGGAGGGGGACATTGATCACCACCTGTTGCAGCTGCGACATCAGTGCCGTCCACAGCCCGGTCACCATCAGCAGGCCGAGGGCGATGAGCATGGCCCCGCCGATGATGTTCAGGGCGCGGATGTGGCGGCGCAGGAACGTCACCGATCGGGACGCCCACCCCCATCCGGCCGCGAGGATCAGGAACGGGATGCCCAGGCCCAGCGAGTACGCGAGCCCGAGCAGGCCCGCGCGGGCGGGGTCACCGAGGTTCCACGACATGGAGATGATCGCTGCGAGCGTCGGGCCGATACAGGGGGTCCAGCCGACGCCGAGCGCGAACCCGAGAAGCGGCGCCCCGATCAGCCCGGTCCTACCCTGGGCGCGAGGGCGGAGGGTGCGCTGGGCGATGCCGAAGAAGCCGAGGAACACCAGGCCGAGGGCGATGATGACGACCCCGAAGACGCGAGTGAGCACATTGGCGTATTGCAGCAGCAGGTACCCGAAGGTGCCGCCGAGGATCGTGACGGCGACGAACACCACGGTGAACCCGGCGATGAACAATGTCACGCCCAGCAGCAGCCGCGCGCGCTCCGCCGTCACCGTGCGCCCCCCGTCCAGCGTGGGGGCCGCGGTCGTCGTGGTGGTGCTGCCGAGGTAGCCGAGGTAGCCAGGCACCAGCGGCAGCACGCACGGGGACACGAACGACACCAGCCCGGCGAGGATCGCGACCGGGATCGCGACCCACAGGGCGCCGTCGACGATCACCGCTCCCGGATTCATGAGCTGTCCTCGGCGAGGGTGTCGGCGACCAGGGTGGACAGGATCGACGCGCTGGCCAACTGCCCGATGATCCGCGCCGCGACCCGCCCCTCCTGGTCGATGACCAAGGTGGTGGGGGTGGCCTGGATCGGAGTGACCTGCGCGAACGCGAGCTTGACCCGTCCGTCGTTCACGTCGATCACGCTCGGGTAGGTGACGTTGTTGTCACGGGCGAACGACAGTGCGGTGGCTGGCTGGTCGTAGGTGTTCACCCCGAGGAACGCGACGCTCTGGTCCTGATACTCCTGCCAGACCTCCTCGAGCATCGGGGCTTCGACGATGCACGGCCCGCACGCGGCGTACCAGAAGTTCACCACCAGCACCCCGCCGCGGTAGTCGTCACTGGACACCGTCTCCCCGGTCTCGGTGACGCCCTCGAACACCACCGGCTCCCCGCGGTCGGCATCCGGGATCTCGACGATCTGGAAGTCACCGGCGATGTAGCCCTTCTCGCTTCCGTCCCGGTACTGCTGCGCGAGCGAGTCGCTGGACGTGCACCCGGCCAGCAGCAGCGCCGCGACCAGCGTCATGGCGGCAAGGACGGGGCGGCGGATCATGCGCGCTTGACCTTGATCAGGGCGCCGGCGACCAGGAACACGACCGCGGCGACCGGCTGCGCCGCAGTCCACACCGGGCCGGTGAACGGGAACGGGAACACCGGGTTCCAAATCACGGCGATCACGACGAACACAGGCAACCACCACCACTGCCGCGCCTGGATCGCGAACCACCCCACGATGACCGCGAAGATCGCGGCGACGAACAGCACAACGGTGAACCAGTCCCCGCCCATCAGTACCGGCGCGAGGAACAACACCGCCGCCGCGAGCAGCCCCGGCGCGAACGCGTTGCGCTGGTATACGGACGGGGTCCGCTGCTTCGCCATCATGACCCGCTCACCACGGAGCCCGTCGCAGGCGCCGCGCTGTCCGCGCTGACGCGGGAGCGGCGGTGTCGGGTCCACAGGCTCAGGCCGAGGACGATGACGCCGGCACCGAGGGCGACGTCGGCGAGGTTGCCGATGAACAGGTTCCCGTAGGCGAGGAAGTCGGTGACGTGCCCGACCCCGAACCCAGGGGGGGAGAACAGCCGGTCGATCAGGTTCCCGATCGCGCCCCCGAGGATCAGGCCGATCCCCATCGCCCACCATCCGGTCCGCGCCCGCGCGGCGGCGACGACCAGCAGCACCACGGCACCGACCCCGAGGAGAGTGAGCAGCCCGGTGACCCCGGCTCCGAGGGAGAGGATCGCGCCGGGGTTGAACGCGAGCTGCAGCCCGAGCAGATCCCCCAGCAGCGGGATCCGCTCCTCCTGACTCAACCCTCCCAGTGCGGCCGCCTTCGTCGCCTGGTCGACCAGGACCACCACAGCGGCGGCCAGGCACGCGACCGCGAACCGCCGGGTCTGCTCACGAACCATCAGCGGCTCCTCCTGCGTTCGCGAGGGCCGCTGATAACCCGGTCATCAGACCGGCTATCAGGAAGAGGTTTTTGGTGTCAGAAGTCGAAGAGGTCACCGAGGAACCCTTCCTTCCGCCGACGCCCGGAGCGACCGTGATGATCCCTGTCGCGGTCAGAACGGTGGTCGCCCTCGCGCGGATAGGGGGCGGTGCTGGTTTGCCGGCCGCCGCCGGCAAGGTCGGCGGCGCGGTCGATGATCTTGTCGAGCTCGCCACGGTCCAGCCAGACGCCCCGGCACTGCGGGCAGTAGTCGATCTCGACCCCGGAGCGTTCCGTGATCAGCAGGGCGGTCCCGTCGACCGGACATTTCATGAGGGGTTCTCCTTCTGTTGCTGGTCGTCGGCGGTTCCACCATCCGCGGCGGCCGCGGCCGCGGCTGCTCGGTCGCGGCGACGACGCTCTCTGGCCACCATGAGCACGACCACCAGCGCGCCGCCCAGCACGATTACGCCACTCAGGACCGCAAGGACGGGGAGGAGTTCCCCACCTCCGGATGGCCCGTTGTGAACCTCTCCGGACGTATTGGCGGCAGATGTGGGAGACGGGTCGGGTGTCTGCTCCTCGGTCGCTTCGGGGGTAGGGGCGCTGGTGGGGACGGTGACCGCTTCGACGGTGTACTGGTACTCGTTGCTGATCGGGTGCCCGTCGCTGGACACGACCCGCCACCGCACCGTGTACACGCCCGCCTGACCAGGCGTCACCGCCTGGGTGACCGTGGTCCCGTCGATGACCGGATCCCCCGATGCGATGTTCTGCCCGTCCGGGGCGACCACCTCAATGATCACGGCGCTGAAATCGGTGAGGATCTCGCCGCTGAACGTCAGCGAAATCTCCTCCGGGACCACGCTGACCGTGGATCCGGCTTCCGGGGAGGAGGAGACGATCTCATCGTGCGCGGCTGCGGGCGCCGCGGTGGCGAACAGGAGCCCGGCGGCCAGCAGCAGCGTCGTCAGAGTGGACAGGAGGAGGATGCGTCTCCGTGAGCCGGATCGGTGCGGGTGTTCGTGGTCGGTGACGGTGGTCAAGGCGGTGGTCCTTTCAGGGCCGGTTGATGATGTGCTGGGCGATCGTCGTCGCGTCTTTCCAGACCCCGGCGAGGGTGTCGGAGCCGCGGCCGCCGTACTGCGGCATCCCCGCCACGAACAGCCCGGGCAGGCCGGTCAGGGTGCGCCGCGGCCGGTCGACGCGGGCCGGTTCCGGGAGCCAGTCGTCGCCAGGGGTGTAGCCGGTGGCGAGGATCACCGAGCGGGGGGATGCCTGCGTGCCATCGGCGAAGGTCACCCCGGCGCCGGCCGCGTCCTGCACCGCAGCTGCGATCGTGACCCCGACGCGGCGCAGCTGCTCATAGCTGTCGCCGAAGATCGGCTCGGGGCGACGCTCCCGCGAGAACAGCGGCACCCTCTCCCCCGCCGCGGCGGGATAGCTCATCGCGGGGCGATGCTGCCGCCGGGTTCGCACGGACAGCGTCACGGTGTGCGACGCGGACAGTTCGCGGGCCAGCTGCACGCCGCTGTTCCCGCCGCCCACGATGAGGAGGTCGCCGACGGGGATCTGCTTCGGGTACAGGTACTCGCTGCTGTGCAGCACTACCCCGGGCACCGTCAATCGGGGTGCCCATTCCGGAATCCGCGGGTGCGCGGCCGCGCCCGTCGCGCAGATCACGTTGCGGGTCTGCACCTCCCCTGCCGTCGTCGACAGCAGCAAAGTCGAACCATTCCCGCGGTGCTCCACCCCGGTCGCCTGGATGCCCCAGACCGTCTCCACGCCCAGCCCGGCTTCCACGAAGGTGAGGTAGTCCGCCATCTCGTCCACTCGCGGATGCCGGCGCTGGTCCCCCAGCAGCCGCCGCGGAGACAGCGCGCTATGCCGGGCGTCGCTGAGAAGCTCCATCGAATGCCACCGTGAGGACCAGGAACGCTGCCCCGTGCTGGCGGCGTCGATCACCACGAACTCGTGCTGCGGCCGCAGCCCTTCCGCGCTCAGAGCCGCGGCAACCGCGAGCCCGGACTGCCCGGCGCCGACGATGATCGCCCGCCGATGCGTCAAACCCGCCCTCATCACTGGCCACCGTTCACCGCAGCCTGGATGGCGTTCTCGAGGTCGTCCCACTCCTGCAGCTCGAGCAGCTCACCGTCGAGGAAGAACGTCGGTGTGCTGCTCACGCCGAGCGCCTGGCCCTCCTCGAAGTCCAGCTCCACCCGCTCCGTCGTGGCCGGGTCCGCCACGGCGGCGTCATAGGCGGCCATGTCCAGACCGATCTCCTCCGCGAAGCCGCGGAACAGGTCGGCGCGAGATTCCTGCGCCTCTCCCCACTCCGCTTGCGTCTCGAACAGCCGGACATACATGTCCTCGAACCGGTCCTGTTGCGCGGCCGCTTCCGCTGCGACCGCCGCGTTCTTGGAGTTGAAATGGCCCGGCAGCGGGAAGTAGCGGACCACATATGTGATCTCCCCCGCGAACTGCTCCCGCAGATCCTCCACGATCGGGAAGAACGCGCCACACGCCTCGCACTCGAAGTCGAGGAACTCGACCAGGGTGACAGCGCCCTCCCCGCCGTCGTCGAGGACATGCGAGCTCTCTCGCACCACCTGCGGGGATGCGTCACCGCCCCCCGATGAAGGTGGAGCGGTCTGGCTCTGATTGACAAGGACGTAGATCAACGCGGCGACCACCATCACCACCACTACGGCTATGGTGACGAGTGTCGCCTTCACAGGGGTTTTCATCGGGTACTCCAAACCAAGACACGGCACAGGACAGAACCCGGGCACGCAGCCCGGGACGAAGCGCCACCCGGAAGGGCGGCGTGCCAAATGTCAGGTTCGGGAAAGACCCAACTGCGTCAGCGAGAAGACGATCGGGTGAGCACGGGCGGCCGGCGCCGGAAGCAGCGAAGGCCTTCGTGGTCCGTCACCGAGCACCGGAGGTATCCGCCGACGCCACAGTCCTCGCAGCACCACCATGAACGTCAGCCCGCACAACACGCCCAGCATGCACAGCGCAGCGCCCACCAACGCGTTCGACCCCGAAAAGCCTCCGCCGGCGACCGCCTCATGCTCAGCCGGAGCATCAGCCACAGGCTCGACATGCGGGTCCATCAACCCAGAAATCACCAGCGGAACAGGAGTCGAACCGTCCGCCTCCGTGTGAGCCGTCGCTGCCAGACCCAGCATCAACAGCAACGCCAAACCGACGCTGGTAATGAGCCTCATTATCAACAGTTGCTCATTCAGCGTCACGGAGCGCGGAGTCCGGGCCGAAGAGACCATCGCCAACAGCCTACCGTGCGCACCTAAACCCACTCTGCGCCCGATTCACCCGAGCACCGGAGCGCCGGCAGCATCGGCCGGGTCCGGCGCGGCTTGCCGGTCAACCAGGACGATGACGACGGCAACGGTGGCGAAAGTGGCTTTGATGGGGGTCTTCACAAGGGCCGATTCCAAGTCGGGTGGTGTTCTGCCACCGCGGGGCGAGGGGGCGGTGGTCAGGCGTGGGCGGGTTCGGGCTCGCAAGCGGGCACCGCGGCGAGTTGCCGTAGCGCAGCGGGGCGACGGGCGGCGCGGACGCCATTGAGGATGACGACGACCTCGGCGATCTCATGCACCAGCACGACGCCGGCGAGCCCGAGGATGCCGAACAGGGCGAGCGGGAACAGCGCGACGATGATCGCCAGAGCCAGACTGATGTTGGCGGTCATGATGCGTCGGCCGCGGCGGGCGAGGGCGAGGGCGCCCGGGATGAGGCAGAGGTCGTGGCCGATGAAGGCGACGTCGGCGGACTCGATCGCCGCCGCGGAGCCTTTCACACCCATCGCGATCCCGACCGTCGCCGTCGCCAGTGCCGGGGCGTCGTTGATGCCGTCGCCGACCATCGCGGTCGGCCGCTGCGTGACGGCGAGAGGCAGCGCCATCGTTCGCCGAACCCCTCATTTCTTACCGATCTGTCGGATCCGACACTTGTCCGACACCTCCCCTGAGAATTCGTCATTTCCATCGAGAACCTTCAACGGCGCGAGATGAGCGTGCCGAGGTAGCTCTTCCGCTTTCCATACGGAATCTCGCCGATGCGACGAAGGTCCTGCTCGCTGATCCCTGAGCGGACCTCGTGCACGTGCGCGTCATACCCGAGCATCAGTCGATCCCCTCGCTCCTCAGTCCAAATGTATCTAGCTGGGTGCGACCGGGGCAGGATGGACCGAAATGTCCATATGGACACATGGTGGACATTTCATCTGCGAAATGGACAACTTCAAAAAAAACCTACACTTCACTACCCGAAGTCCCCCGGCGCCATGTCGGTGAACCGGGAGAAGTGGCCCTGGAAGGCCACCGTCACGGTGTCGGTCGGGCCGTTGCGGTGCTTCGCGACGATCAGGTCGGCCTCGCCGGCGCGGGGGCTGTCTTTCTCGTAGGCGGCTTCGCGGTGCAGCAGGATCACCATGTCGGCATCCTGCTCGATCGAGCCCGACTCACGCAGGTCGCTGATCGCGGGCTTCTTGTCGGCGCGCTGCTCGGGACCACGGTTCAGCTGCGACAGCGCGATGACCGGCACCTGCAGTTCTTTCGCGAGTAGCTTGAGCGCGCGCGAGAACTCCGAGACCTCCTGCTGGCGGCTCTCGACGCGCTTGCCCGACGTCATCAGCTGCAGGTAGTCGATCACGACCATCTGGAGACCCACGCGCTGCTTCAGCTTGCGGCACTTCGCGCGGATCTCGACGAGCGTCATGTTCGGCGAATCGTCAATGTACAGCGGAGCGTCGTTGATGCGCCCGCGGGTCGACGCGATCGTCGTCCAGTCGCGCGAGTCGAGCGACCCCTTCCGCATCGATTGCAGCGGCACGGCGCCCTCGGCGCTCATCAAGCGCATCGCGATCTCGCTGCGCCCCATCTCCAGCGAGAAGAAGATCGTCGGACGGTTGTGCTTGATCGCCGCGGCGCGGGCGAAATCGAGCGCGAGCGTCGACTTACCCATCGCGGGGCGCGCGGCCACGACGATCATCTGACCCGGGTGCAGTCCGTTCGTCAGCTGGTCGAGGCCGGCGAAGCCGGTCGGGATGCCCGTCATCTGACCGTCGCGGCCCCGCGCCGCCTCGATCTCCTCGATCGCCGCGCCCACGGCGACCTCGAGGGCGACATAGTCTTCGGCCTGCTCGGCGCCGGTCACCGAGTAGATCTCGGCCTGCGCATTGTTGACGAGGTCGAGCGCCTCGCCCTGACCGTTGTACCCCATTTGCACGATGCGGGTACCAGCCTCGACGAGTCGCCGCAGCAGCGCACGCTCACGCACGATCGATGCGTAGTAGGCGGAGTTCGCCGCCGTCGGCACGATCGACGTCAACGAGTGCAGGTAGTCCGCGCCACCCGCGCGCATGAGGTCACCGGTCTTGATCAGCTCGTCGGTCACGGCGACGACGTCGGTGGGCTCGCCGTGCGAGTAGAGGCTCAGGATCGCCTCGAAGATCAGTTCGTGTTTGGGCACGTAGAAGTCGGTGCCGCGGATCGACTCGACGACGTCGGCGACGGCGTCAGCCGAGAGCAGCATGCCCCCGAGCGTCGACTGCTCGGCCAGCAGATCGTGCGGCGGCGTGCGCTCGTTGCGTCGGTCGGGAGAACCGCCCAGACGGTCGTCAGAGATGTCAGCGATCGACATGCAGCGCCTTTCTCTTCACGTGTCCCCCGGCCCCGCTCGCCGGGCCACAGGCCACGCTAAGGACGACCTCCGACACTCGCAAACCACCCTGTGGATAACTGTGTGGAGAGTCTGCGCGAAACGCCGCGCCGCATGTGGACAGCGGGTGTGGAAAACGCCCGGGATGCACCCTCAACGCAAGTATTTTCTCCCGTTAGATCAGGTGATTCTTCACTCACACCCTGTGGACGCACAATGTGGTTGAAGTGTGGGTTGAAGGTTGTGCCCACGCGGACGAGTTGGGGACAACCCTGCGGAAAACGACCCCGCCGATCGGCGAGTTTGTCAATACCCCGTGAACGTCAATTCTCGCGCGACGCGGCGGCTCCGCCGCCCTCGGCGTCTGCCACGCCGCCCGCCGTGGAGACGGGCTCGTCAACGGGTGAGCACCAGGTTGCTCAGCAGCTGATAGCTGCCGAGATCCCACCCGATCACGTTGCTGATGCCGATGTTCGCGGCCGTGTACGGGTCGACGCCGACGTTGATCGCCTTCAACAGACCGTTGCCGATGCCGGAAACGGCGGATGCCGCGACCCGCACCCCTGCGAGAGGGGGCGGGCCGCGGCATCCGTGCCGGCGGCGAAGGGTTACTTCGCGGCAACCACCTGCAGGGTGATCACGGCGGTCAGGTCGTCACGCAGGCGAACGGTCGCCTCGTGCTCGCCCGTGGCCTTGATCGGCGCGGTGATGTGGATCTTGCGCTTGTCGAGCTCGCCGAGACCGGCGGCCTTGACGGCGTCGGCCACGTCGGCGGTCTTCACGGCGCCGAAGAGGCGGCCTTCCTTGCCGGCCTTGACCGACAGCTTGACCTTGTTCGACTCGAGGGCGTCCTTGAGCGCGACAGCCTCTTCGTGGTCGTGGATCGCGCGGGCGTCACGGGCGGCACGGATGGATGCCACCTGCTTCTCGCCACCACGGGTCCAGGCCACGGCGAAGCCCTGGGGGATGAGGTAGTTGCGGGCGTACCCGTTCTTGACCTCGATGACGTCACCGGCGCTTCCGAGCCCGGCAACCTCGTTCGTGAGAATCAGCTTTGCCATGATGGGTGCTCCTTAGCGGCCAGCGCCGGCGTAAGGCAGGAGCGCCATTTCGCGCGCGTTCTTGATCGCCTTGGCGATCAGACGCTGCTCCTGCACCGAGACACCGGTGATACGACGGGCGCGGATCTTGCCGCGCTCCGAGATGAACTTGCGAAGCGTCGCGACATCCTTGTAGTCGATGACGCCGACGCGGATCGCCTTCGCGGGAGCGGCGTTCTTCGCGCCCTTCCGCGGCTTGCGGCGATCGCCGGTAGCCTTTCCAGCCATTGTTTTTCCTTAACGTTGTGTGGATGCCGAGGCATCCGAGATCTGTACGGTTTCCGAGCCGCGCGTGCGGATCAGAACGGCGTGTCGTCGCCGTAGGAGCCCGGAGCCGACCAGGCATCCGGAGCGGCGGAACCGGGGGTCGCCCACGGCTCCTCCTGCTGCACCTGCGGGCGCGCCTGCTGACCGCCGCCACCGCCGCCACCGCTCGAGGCGGCGCGGGTGACCTGGGCCGTCGCGTACCGCAGCGACGGGCCGATCTCGTCGACCTCCAGCTCGATCGCGGTGCGGTTCTGGCCCTCACGGTCCTGGTAGCTGCGCTGGCGCAGACGACCGGTCGCGACGACGCGCATCCCCTTCGTGAGGGAACCTGCGACGTGCTCGGCGAAGTCGCGCCAGACCGACGCGCGGAGGAACAGCGCTTCGCCGTCCTTCCACTCGTTCGCCTGACGGTCGAACGTGCGGGGCGTCGACGCGATCGTGAAGTTCGCGACGGGCAGGCCGTTCTGCGTGTACCGCAGCTCGGGGTCTGCCGTGAGGTTGCCCACGACGGTGATGACGGTTTCGCCGGCCATCGTCCGTTACGCCTTCGCTGCCTTGCGGGCGGCCTTGGCCTCGGCGCGCTCCTTCTCGGCGGCGACCTGAGCGATCGCCTCCTCGGCGCGGAGCACCTTGGTGCGCATGATCTGCTCGTTCAGCTTGAGCTGACGGTCGAGCTCCTGCGTGGCCTCGCTGGTCGCGGTGAAGTTGACGACGGCGTAGATGCCCTCGTTCTTCTTCTGGATCTCGTATGCCAGGCGGCGCTTGCCCCAGACGTCGACGTTCTCGATCGTGCCACCGTCACCGGTGATCACCTTGAGGAATCCGTCGAGCTTGGGGGCGACCTGACGCTCGTCGATCTCGGGGTCGAGGATGACCATGAGCTCGTACTGGTATGAGTGCGTCACTAACCCACCTCCTTCGGACTAGAACGGATGCCGGGCATTTCCCGGCATCAGGAGGGTTGATGCACGTGCCCGCCGCGCACGCCGGAGGGGCGCGGACAGACGGACAACCACAACAGTCTAGCGGATGCGGCGCCCGCGGCGCCGGAGGCGTCCGCCCACGTCGCCCACGCTCTCCATGAGCGGCAGGATCAGCAGCGTCATCGCGATCGCGACGACGGCGTCGAAGAACGCCTTCGGCCGTTCGGTCGCGTACAGCTTCTCGTCGCCGGTCTCGTCCGGTTCGCTGCCCCTGCGGCGATCGTAGTTTCCCGCGGGCATCGCGAACCAGCGCGGGGGTGCCGCTAGCGTGACGGCATGGATGCCAGGGCAACAGCCCCGACCCCAGCCCTCAGCCCCGCTGGGCCTGCTCCGCCCGCCAGGCCTCGCGGCGCTCGGCCTGCAGCGTCGGATCGGGGACGGGGAGCGAGGCGATGAGCCGGCGCGTGTAGTCGTCGTGCGGATTGCCGAGCACCTCGGCGGTCGGCCCCTCCTCGGCGATCCGGCCCTGGTGCAGCACGATCACGCGGTGCGCGAGCATGTCGACGACGGCCAGATCGTGCGTGATGAACAGCGTCGCGAACCCGAACCGGTCCTGCAGCTCGGCGAAGAGGTCGAGCACCCGCGCCTGCACCGACACGTCGAGGGCGCTCGTCGGCTCGTCAGCGACGAGCAGCTTCGGGTCGAGCGCCAGCGCACGCGCGAGCGACGCGCGCTGACGCTGCCCGCCCGACAGCTCGTGCGGGAAGCGGTCGCCATACGCTTTCGGCAGCTGCACCGCCTCGAGCAGCTCGTCGACCTTGTCCCGCGCGTCGGCCGCGCTCCGCGCCCCGCCGTGCACGATCAGCGGCTCGGCGACGCACTGCGCGATCGTCAGGAGCGGGTTGAAGCTCGTCGCCGGGTCTTGGAAGACGAACCCGAGGTCTTTGCGGCGTCGCCGGAACTGCCGCTCCCGCACCCCGTTCATCTCGGTGTCGAGCACCCGCAGCGACCCGCCGGCAACGGGCGTGAGGCCCGCGATCGCCCGCCCGATCGTCGTCTTGCCGGAGCCCGACTCGCCGACGAGCCCCAGCACCTCGCCGGGTCGGATCGAGAAGTCGATGCCCTGCACGGCGCGGAACGTCGGGCTGCCGAGCCGGCCGGGATACTCGATCACGAGACCCTTCGCCTCGACGACCGGCGTCGCCGTGGCATCCGCCGATGCGGGCAGCGGCCGGTCGACCAGCTGCACGCGCGGCACGGCGGCGAGCAGGCGCTTCGTGTACTCGTGCTGCGGCGCGGCGAACAGCTCGACGACGGGCGCCGTCTCGACGACCTCGCCGTTCAGCATGACCGCGACGCGGTCGGCGAGATCGGCGACGACGCCCATGTTGTGCGTGATGAGCACGATCGCCGTGCCGGTCTCGTCGCGAAGACGCCGCAGCAGGTGGAGGATCTCGGCCTGCACGGTGACATCGAGCGCGGTCGTCGGCTCGTCGGCCAGCAGCACCGACGGGCCGAGGGCGAGTGCCATCGCGATGACGATCCGCTGCTTCTGACCGCCGGAGAACTGGTGCGGGTAGTCGTCGACCCGCCGCGCGGGCTCGGGGATGCCGACCCGCTCGAGCATCTCGATCGCCTTCGCCCGCGCCTGCTTCTTCGAGTACGCGCCGTGCGCCCGCAGACCCTCGGCGAGCTGCCAGCCGACGGTGAACACGGGGTTCAGCGCCGTCGAGGGCTCCTGGAAGATCATCGCGGCCTTCGTGCCGCGGATCTCGCGCAGCCGCTCGCCCGACAGCCCGACGACCTCGGTCCCGTCGAGGATCACCGCGCCGCGCGTCGTCGCCGTCTCGGGCAGGAGCCCGAGGATCGACCGCGCGGTCACCGTCTTTCCGCTGCCCGATTCGCCGACGATCGCGAGCACCTCGCCCGGCCGCACGTCGAGCGAGACGTCCCGCACCGCGTGCACGTCGCCGCCGTCGATCGAGAAGGTGACGTCGAGATCGCGGATCTCGACGGCGAGGCCGCTGCCTGCATCCGGGGCCATCACTGCACCTCTCCCATGAACTCCTGCGCGGTCGGCTGGTGCCCCGCCACCGCGTCGGCGGGGGTCTGCGACGCCTTCGACCGGCGCCGCGCGCGCAGGCGCGGGTCGGCGAGGTCGTTGAGGCTCTCACCGATCAGCGTGATGCCGAGGATCGTCAGCACGATCGCGATGCCGGGCGGGATCGCCGTCCACCAGATGCCCGCCGCGACGTCGGAGATCGACTTGTTGAGATCGAACCCCCACTCGGCCGCGACGGTCGGCTGGATGCCGAAGCCGAGGAAGCCGAGCGCGGCGAGCGTCGCGATCGCCTCGGAGGCGTTGAGCGTCACGATGAGCGGCAGCGTGCGGGTGGAGTTGCGCAGCACGTGCCGGAACATGATGCGCGGCGTGGATGCCCCGATCACGCGCGCCGACTCGACGAACGCCTCGCTCTTGACCCGCACGACCTCAGCGCGGACGACGCGGAAGTACTGCGGGATGAAGACGACCGTGATGGATGCCGCGGCCGCCATGATCCCGGGCCAGAGGCCCGACTGGCCGTTGTTGATGGCGATGGCCACGACGATCGCGAGCAGCAGGGTCGGGAACGCGTAGATGGCATCCGCCACGACGACCAGCACGCGGTCGACCCAGCCACCGAGGTACCCCGAGACGAGACCGAGCACGATGCCGAGGACGACCGACATCGCGATCGCGACGACGACCACCATGAGCGCGGTCTGCGCACCCCAGATGACGCGCGAGAGCACGTCGTACCCGCCGACGGTCGTGCCGAGCGGATGCGCCGCGCTCGGCGGCTGCTGCGCGCCGAAGTTGGCGCCGTCGGCGCCGCTCAGCTGGCTGTAGCTGTAGGGCGCGATCCACGGGGCGAGGAGCGCGCACAGCAGGAAGATCCCGGTGAGCACGAGGCCCGCCACGAGCATGCCGCGCTGCAGACCCACGCTCTGGCGCAGCTGATGGATGACGGGGAGCCGCTCGAGCCTCGAGCGGTCGATCAGGCGGCGTTGCGCCATGTCAGTACCTCACTCGCGGGTCGATGAAGGCGGCGATGACATCCACCGCGAAGTTGGTGAGGGCGACGATGATCGCGATCATCGCGACGATGCCCTGCACCGCCACGAAGTCGCGCGCGGAGAGGTAGGCGGCGAGCTGGAAGCCGAGGCCCTTCCACTCGAACGTCGTCTCGGTGAGGACCGCGCCGCCGAGCATCAGCGCGATCTGCAGGCCGATCACGGTGATGATCGGGATGAGCGCGGGCTTGTAGGCGTGCGTGCGCACGAGGCGCCGCTCCCGCACACCCCGCGAACGCGCCGCGTCGATGTAGGGCATGTTGTAGGTGCCGATGACGTTCGTGCGCACGAGGCGCAGGAAGATGCCCGCGGTCAGCAGGCCCAGCGTCAGCGCGGGCAGGACCGCGTGCGAGAGGACATCCCACACGTAGTTCGGGTTGCCGCTGGCGATCGCGTCGATGAGATAGATGCCCGTGCCGCCGCCCCCGCGGTTCAGCGCGATCTCGGTGCGGGCGCTCGCCCGTCCCGACACCGGCAGCCAGCCGAGCCACACCGAGAAGACGAGCTTGGCGACGAGGCCCGCGAAGAAGACGGGCGTCGCGTAGAAGAGGATGGCGCTCACGCGCAGGATCGCGTCGGGCCACCGGTCGCGGAGCGCCGCGGCGACCATGCCGAGCGGGATGCCGACGATGAAGGCGACGACGAGCGAGTACACGACCAGCTCGAAAGTGGCCAGGCCGTAGGTCGCGATCACCTGCACGACCGGCTGCTTGTCGGTGATCGTGGTGCCGAAGTCGAAGCGGGCGATCTGCCCGAGGTACTCCAGGTACTGCACGAAGATGGGGCGGTCGTAGCCAGCTTCGTGGATGCGCTCGGCGAGCTGATCGGCCGGCAGGCGCCCGCCGAGGGCGGCGGTGATCGGGTCGCCCGTCATGCGGATGAGGAAGAACACCAGCGTGACGAGGATCAGGACGGTGGGGAAGATCAGCAGGAAGCGGAGCAGGATGTAGCGCCAGAGCTGGCCGCCGCTGCCGGGACGGCGGCGCGGCACCTCCATGGCGGGCGGCGGCTCGGCGACGAGAGCCGCCGCGGCATCGGTGGTCATGGGTGTTTACCTTACGTGCGACAGGGCGCGTCGACTCGCCGGGCGATGCCCGCTCGGCGACCGGGGGTGGACCCCACCGGTCGCCGAGCGAGCGAGTCGATACGCGGTGTTACTTCGTGATCGGCGCGAAGCGCAGCTTGAACGACGCGTCGAGCGTCACCCCGCTGACATCCGCTCCGGTCACGGCCACCTGTGCGCCCTGCAGCAGCGGCACCGTCGAGAGGTCGCCGGCGACGAGCTCCTGGATCTTCTCGATCTCCGCGGTCCGCTTCGCGGCATCCGGCTCGACCGCCTGCTGGAGGATCAGGTCGTTGACCTCCGGGTTGACGTAGTGGTTGCCGAGGAAGTTCTTCTCGAGGAAGAACGGCGTCAGGTAGTTGTCGGCGTCGGAGTAGTCCGGGAACCAGCCGAGCTGGTACGCGGGGTACACGTCGGCGGTGCGGTCCTTGGAGTACTGCACCCACTCGGTCGACTGCAGGTCGACGGTGAACAGGCCGTCCTTCTCGAGCTGCGACTTGACGAGCGCGTACTCGTCACCCGACGAGGGGCCGTAGTGGTCGGGGCTGTACTGCAGGCTGAGCTTGACGGGCGTCGTGACACCGGCGGCCTCGAGCGTGGCCTTCGCCTTCGCGGCATCCGGCGCGCCGTTGCCGTCGCCGTACAGGCCCTTCAGCGCGTCAGTCGCACCGGTGAAGCCCTCGGGCACGTAGGAGTAGAGCGGGGTGTAGGTGCCCTTGTAGACCTGGTCGCTGATCGCCTCGCGGTCGACGAGGTCGGCGACGGCCTGGCGGACGGCGAGCGCCTTGGCCGGGTCGGCCTCGGCGGTGGTCGCGCCGTACGGCTGAGTGTTGAAGTTGAAGACGATGTAGCGGATCTCGCCGCCGGGGCCGTCGACGACCTTCACATCGTCGTTGCCCTTCAGGTCGTCGACGTCGGTGGCCGACAGGCTGCGGTAGGCCACGTCGATGTCACCCTGCTGCACGGCGAGCTTCAGGTTCGACGACTCGGCGAAGTAGCTGAGGATGACGCCGGCGTTGACGGGCGCCGCGAGCAGGCCCTGGTAGTCCTCGTTCGGCGTGAACTCGACCGACTTGTTGAAGTCCCACGAGGTGATCTTGTACGGGCCGCCGAACGCGTCGGCGTCCACGATGTCCTGGTCGGGGGTGACCGCGTCGGCGGAGAAGACCTCTTCGTCGACGATCGCGCCCGGGAAGCTCGTCAGGATGAACGGGAACACCTGGTCGTTGGCCGTCTTGAGCTTGAAGACGACGGTCGTGTCGTCGGGGGTCTCGACGCTGTCGAGGTTGTACAGCAGGCTCGAGGCGCCGTTCGGGTCGGCGATCTTGAGGTTGCGGTCGAACGAGAACTTCACGTCGGACGACGTCAGGTCGTGTCCGTTGGCCCACTTGAGGCCCGCGGGGAGCTTCACGGTGTACTCGTTCGGCGCGGTGAACTCGGCCGACTCGGCGAGGTCGGGCACGACCTCGGTGGAGTTGTAGTCGGTGTTGACCAGGTACGGGAAGACCTGGGTCTGCACGGCGAGCGAGCCGTTGTCGTACGAACCGGCCGGGTCGAGGGTCGTGACCTTGTCGGTGGTGCCGACGATGATCGCCTCGCTCGACGAGTCGCCGGTGGCGTCCGACGAGCCGCCGCCGGCGCAGCCGGCGAGAAGGAGCGTGGCGACGCCGAGCGCCGACGCGGCGCCGACGAGGCGCGCGCGCGTGGAGTGATGCAGTGCCATGTGTTACCTCTGCTGTGTGAAGACGATCGCGACGGGACGCACGATCCGTTCCAGCTATCTTTCACCCGGCGCGGTCGGCGCGCGTGTCGCAGCGGGGTTTTGTAACGAGACTGAAACCGTGACGGATGTCACGCGCGCGTGGTGACGGGCGGGCGTGGCATCCCTCGGCCCGCGGCAGCAGAGCCGGGGAGGTGTCAGGTGCCTCGCCGGCGGTGTCAGGTGGCGGATGCCAGGCCGAAGGCCGCCAACTCGGCATCCGTCAGCATGCGGCTGCGGATGATGAACCGGTTGCCCGTCGGCCCCTCGACGCTGAATCCCGCGCCCCGCCCCGGCACGACGTCGATGGTCAGGTGGGTGTACCTCCAGTACTCGAACTGCGCGGCAGAGATGAAGACCTCGACGGCCCCGGTCCCTGGGCCCGTCGGAGGGAGGCCGATATCGAGGTCGCCGAGCTTCACGTCCGACGGCCCGGTGAGGAACATCCCCACCGGGTAACACATGGGGGCGCTGCCGTCGCAGCATCCGCCGGACTGGTGGAACATCAGCAGCCCGTGTTGCGCCGTCAGTTGGCGCAGCAGGGCCGCCGCAGCGTCGGTGACTGCGACCCTGCTGAGTGTGGTGGTCATGGATCGTCCTTCGATCGCCCGCGAGGGGTCGCGACACGCGGTGTGCACCCGGATGGATGCCGCGTGTCGCGACCCTTCACAGAAGGGGGTCGGCTTAGAAGAAGCCCATCGCGCCTTCGGCGTACGAGACGAGCAGGTTCTTCGTCTGCTGGTAGTGGTCGAGCATCTTCAGGTGGTTCTCGCGGCCGATGCCCGACTGCTTGTAGCCACCGAACGCGGCGTGCGCGGGGTACTGGTGGTAGGTGTTCGTCCACACGCGACCGGCCTCGATCGCGCGACCCGCACGGTAGGCGGTGTCGCCCGAGCGGCTCCACACACCGGCGCCGAGGCCGTAGAGCGTGTCGTTGGCGATGTCGATCGCGCCGCCGAAGTCATCGAACGACGTGACCGAGACGACCGGGCCGAAGATCTCCTCCTGGAAGATCCGCATGTTGTTCTGACCCTCGAACACCGTCGGCTGCACGTAGAAGCCCTCCGACAGGTCGCCGCCGAGGTCGACGCGCTCGCCACCGATCAGCACCTTCGCACCCTCGGCCTTGCCGATGTCGATGTAGCTCAGGATCTTCTCGAGCTGGTCGTTGGATGCCTGGGCGCCGATCATCGTCGCCGGGTCGAGCGGGTTGCCCTGGATGATCTTCGACACGCGGTCGACGCCGTCGCCGAGGAACTGGTCGTCGATCGAGCGCTGGATGAGCGCGCGGCTCGGGCAGGTGCAGACCTCACCGCCGTTGAGGGCGAAGAAGGTGAAGCCCTCGAGCGCCTTGTCGTAGTAGTCGTCCTTGGCGCGCGCGACGTCTTCGAAGAAGATGTTCGCGCTCTTGCCGCCGAGCTCGAGCGTCACCGGAATGAGGTTCTGCGACGCGTACTGCATGATCAGGCGACCGGTCGTCGTCTCACCCGTGAACGCGACCTTGCGGATGCGCTTGTGCTGCGCGAGCGGCGCGCCGGCCTCGATGCCGAACCCGTTGACGATGTTGACGACACCGGCCGGCAGCAGGTCGCCGATGATGTCGAAGAGGAACAGGATCGACGCCGGGGTCTGCTCGGCGGGCTTCAGCACGACGCAGTTTCCGGCCGCGAGGGCCGGCGCGAGCTTCCACGTGGCCATGAGGATCGGGAAGTTCCACGGGATGATCTGTCCGACGACGCCGAGCGGCTCGTGGAAGTGGTACGCGACGGTGTCTTCGTCGATCTGGCTCAGCGAGCCCTCCTGCGCACGCAGCACGCCGGCGAAGTAGCGGAAGTGGTCGACGACGAGCGGGATGTCGGCGGCGAGGGTCTCGCGCACGGGCTTGCCGTTGTCCCAGGTCTCGGCGACGGCGATGGCCTCGAGGTTCGCCTCGATGCGGTCGGCGATCTTGTTGAGGATGTTGGCGCGGTCGGTGGCCGTGGTCTTCTTCCACGACTCGAAGGCCTGCCACGCGACATCCACGGCACGGTCGATGTCTTCGACGGTGCCGCGGCCGACCTCGGTGAACGGCTTGCCGTTGACCGGCGAGATGTTCTCGAAGTAGCCGCCCTTGATGGGTTCGACGAACTCGCCGCCGATGTAGTGGCCGTAGCGGGGGCGGTAGTTCGCGACGGCGCCGCGCTGGCCGGGTGCCGCATAGACGCTCGAGACGCCCTCTTCGACGATGGTCATGTTGTCTCCTTCGACGCATGATCTCGCGGCATCCATCGCCGCGATTTCGGATGCGCCGAAGCTACCCCCCGCAACGTTGCATCAGGTTGCGGTGCTCGCGCGAGGGTCGGCGCGAGGGCGGGGCGGCGTCAGACGCGGGCGTCGACGGCGGCGGCGAGCGCGCGGAAGCGCGGATCGGATGCTAGGTCGTCGAGCAACACCGCGCGGCCGGCGCCGTCGGCGAGCGGGATCTGCCAGTTGGGGTACTCCGTGTCGGTTCCGGGCACGTTCTGGGCGCGTCGCTCGCCGACGGCGTCGACCAGCGCGACCCCGAGCAGCTGCGACGGGCTCTGGGCGATGAGCGCGTAGAGCGCCTCGATGACCTCGGCCTCGGTCGGCGCATCGCCGATCAGCCCGCGCTGCCGGAGCAGGTCGAGCATGGCGGTGCGCTCGGCGTCCGCGTCGGCGAGCTCCTCCTCGACGGGGCGGGTCAGCAGGCCCAGCCGGGCGCGGAGCGCCACGTGCTCGTCGGCGAGGTACCCGGCGGTCGGCGGCAGGTCGTGCGTGTTCACGGTCGCCAGGAGCGACCGGCGGTACTGCTCGGGCGGACGGAAGCCGTCGCCCTCGCGCTCGAACCACAGCACGCTGGTTCCGAGGATGCCGCGCGCCGACAGGTAGTCGCGCACCCACGGCTCCACGTTGCCGAGGTCTTCGCCGATCAGCACGGCGCCGGCGCGCTGCGCCTCGAGCATGAGCACGCCGATCATCGCCTCGTGGTCGTAGCGCACGTACGTGCCGGCGGCGGGTGAGAGGCCCTCGGGAATCCACCACAGCCGGAACAGCCCGATCACGTGATCGATCCGCAGCGCTCCGGCGTGCCGCAGGAGCGTCCGGATCATGTCGCGCAGCGGCGCATACCCGCTCGCGGCGAGCGCGGCGGGCAGCCACGGCGGCTGATTCCAGGTCTGGCCCTGCTGGTTGTACATGTCGGGCGGCGCGCCGACCGCGATCCCCTGGGCGTACATGTCGCGCAGCGACCAGGCATCCGACCCCAGGGGGTGGACGCCCACCGCGAGGTCGTGCATGACGCCGATGGCCATGCCGGATGCGTGGGCTGCGGCCTGCGCGCGTTCGAGCTGCTGATCGCAGATCCACTGCAGCCACACGTGGAACCGCACCCGATCGGCGAGCTGAGCGCGCAGCGTCTCGACGAGCGGCGAGTCGATGTCCCACGCCTCGGCGGGCCGCTCGGCGCCCTCGTAGTGCTCTTCGAGCGCGCACCAGAGGGCGAAGTCCTGCAGCGGCTGCCCCTCGCCCGCCGCGAACGCGTCGAGCTCGGCCTGCCGGCCGGCGCTCAGCGGCACGACGAAGATCGCGTCGAGCGCGACGCGCTTGGCCGCCCATACGGCGTCGCGGTCGATCCGGGTCGGGTCGTCGTTGGACGCGGCGACCGGCGTGCGCGCCGCCTCGACGACGGCGCGCTCGGTGGGGGTCAGGTAGGCGACCTCGCGGATGTCTTCGGGGCGCACGTACAGCGGTGCGATAAACCGGCGCGACGCGGGCCGGTACGGCGACGGCTCGATCGGGCTCGTGACATCGGCGGCGTGCACGGGGTTCACGAGCAGGAAGTCGGCACCCTCCCGCCCGGCGATCGCGGCGAGGTCGCCCAGGTCGGCGAAATCGCCCATGCCCCACGAGGCATGCGAGCGGACCGAGTACATCTGGGCCATGAGTCCCCACCCGCGGGAGCGGCCGCGGCGCGTCGGCGGGTCGGGCATGCGCTCGGGGGTGACGACCAGGCCTGCGTGGGCGGCCGCCGTCTCCTCCGCGGAGCCGAACGGCGTGAGGAAGGCGTGCACGGTGTGCCACCCGAGGGGGAAGTCGCCCGGCAGCGGCACCTCGATGCGCCACACGGTCACGCCGTCGACCTCTCGCGCGACGGGCTGCTGGTTCGGGATCGGCAGGTCGCGCCACGAGCCGTCCTCGAGGGCGACGACGAGGCGCACATCGTGCCCGTCGGGCACGTGCACCGGCAGCGGGCGGGCGCCGGGGCGCGAGACGAACGAGGGCGGCAGGAGCGCCCGCCACGGCGCGATGTCGGCCTCGGCGAGAGCGGCCGCGACCGCGGCATCCGTGCTCGTGTCGACGTGCATCGCGGTCAGCACCGCGCGCAGCGTCGGCGCGGGCACCTGCACGCGGTCGCCGAAGAACGACCAGTACTCCGTCGCGATGCCGTGCGCCTCGGCGAGCCGGGCGAGGTCGGGGGTGGGGCTGTCATCGGTCATGGATGCCTCCGTCCCCGCCATTCTGCCAGGAACCGCCGCGTCGCGGCACGGGCGCGGGACGGAAATAGTCGCGCCTCAGGCCTCGAGCTTCTCCAGGCGGGCGACGAGTCCGGCGCGGCGCGGCGAGCGCGCGGGCAGCATCTCGAGGGCGAGCCGCAGCACTTCCGCATCGTCCTGGCCGTCGGCGGTGTCGGCGTAGGCGAGGAGCACGTCGACGGATGCCTCGGTGAGGAGCGCCTCGCGCAGCGCCTGGCGCACCGACTCGCGGAACTCCTCGACGCCGGGCGCGGTCGAGTCCGGCAGCACCGGCCCGCGGTACGCCGAGAGGGCGACGCGGTGCGCGCCCCGGTCGAGCAGCGAGATGACCTGGTGCGCGTCGGTGTCGAGCGCGGCCTGCAGCCGGTACGGGCGCGAGGAGGGCACGAGGTGCGGGGCCGTCCGCTCGAGCACCTTCCGCAGCCGCACCATCTCGGGCCGGAGCGTGCCGTCACCGGCCCCCGGTCCGTAGACGAGCTCGGTGAGGCGATCGGCGGAGAGGCCCTGGCGATGGATCGCGAGCAGCAGCAGGATCTCGGCGTGCCGACCCGACAGCTCGGCGATCGTCTCGCCGCCCGCGCCGGTCACCTCCAGCAGTCCCCGATCGCGTCCGAGCACGCGCAGGGTCGCCGTCTCGGGCGCGCGCGGGGCCCGCGTCGCTCGTCGCGCGCCGCCGCGACGCACCGGGATCGGCGCCGCCGTCGCGGCGGCCCGAGCGCGCAGGCGCGCGACGAGCAGCTCGCCCTCGATCGCCCTCGCCGTGGCATCCACCAACAGCTGCGCCTGCGGCGTCGCCGCCTCGGCGTCGCCCGTCACGTCGATGACGCCGAGCAGGCGCCGGGTCTCGGGATCGTGCACCGGCGCCGCCATGCACGACCACGGAGCGACGTGCCGGTTGAAATGCTCGGCGCCGTGGATCTGCACCGACCGCCCGAGGGCGAGGGCGGTGCCGGGCGCGGACGTGCCGACGACCGCCTCCGACCAGTTCGCCCCGGCGACGAAGCCCATGGCGCCGGTCAGGTCGCGCACGCGCCGATCGCCCTCGACCCAGAGCAGCCGCCCCGCGGCGTCGCCGACGGCGACCACGACGCCCGCGTCGGCCTCGGGGTCGCCCCCGGGCAGCAGCAGGGCGCGGATCATGTCGATCGCGCCGGCGAGCGGATGCGCGCTGCGGTAGGCCTCGAGCTCCTCGGACGTCAGGTCGAGCGGCGGCGTGCCGTCGGGTCCGACGAGGTGGGCCAACGAGCGGCGCCACGAGTCCTGCACGAGCCCGCGCACCTGCCGCAGCCGCGGGTCGGCGTCATTCCCGCCGACGAACTCGTCGTGTGCGCGCTCGATCAGCAGGCGCGATGTCTCGGGCGAGACCTCGCGCCGCGACGACCATGGCGAGGGCACGGCGACTCCGATCGGCGCTGATGGGATGCCAGCGAGTCTAGGTGGGTCGCGTGACGATTGCAGGAGTTTCGTGGCGCGGGCGGCGCAGGCGGGGCGATTTCGAGCGGCCGGCGGCCGGATCTCCTGCATTCGTCACGCGACGGCGCGGCGAGCGCGGCGGTCGCGCGCGTACCGGTTAGGCGCGGGCGGTCCACCAGGCGCGCAGGCGCTCCTCGGCGGCATCCGGGCCGATGATCCCCTCGTCGAGGCGTAGGTCGAGCAGGAACCGGTACGCCGCACCGACCTCGCGACCCGGTCCGATGCCGAGGACCTCCTGGATGCGGTTGCCGTCGAGCTCGGGGCGGATCGCGTCGAGCTCCTCCTGCGCGGCGAGCTCGGCGATGCGCCGCTCGATGTCGTCGTAGGCCGCGCCGAGTCGCGCGGCCTTGCGGCGGTTGCGGGTCGTGACGTCGGCGCGGGTGAGGATGTGCAGCCGCTCGAGCTGATCCCCCGCGTCGCGCACGTAACGGCGGACGGCCGAGTCGGTCCAGGCGCCCTCCGAGTAGCCGAAGAAGCGCAGGTGCTGCTCGATCAGCTGGCTGACGGCGCCGATCGTGTCGGAGTCGAATCGCAGCGCCTGCAGGCGCTTGCGTGCCATCCGCGCGCCCTTGAGGTCGTGGTGGTGGAAGCTGACCCCGCCCCCCGGCTCGAGGGTGCGTGTCGCGGGCTTGCCGATGTCGTGCAGCAGCGCCGCGAGGCGCAGCGTCACGTCGGGGGCCTCGCCGGGGTGCCGCTCGTGCTCGAGGTCGATCGCCTGCCGCAGCACGGTCAGCGAGTGCTCGTAGACGTCCTTGTGGTGGTGGTGCTCGTCGATCTCGAGCCGGAGGGCCGGCACCTCGGGCACGATCTCGGCCATGAGTCCGGTGTCGACGAGCAGGCGGATGCCTCGCACCGGATCGTCGCTGGCGAGCAGCTTCACGAGCTCGCCCTGCACGCGCTCGGGGCTGACGATGCGGATCGACTCGCGCAGCCGCGCCATGGCCTCGACGGTGTCGGGGGCGACGTCGAACCCGAGCTGGCCGGCGAACCGCGCGGCCCGCAGCATCCGGAGCGGATCGTCGCCGAAGCTGACGTCGGGGTCGCCGGGCGTGCGCAGGACGCCGGCGATGAGGTCTTCGACCCCGCCGGTCGGGTCGACGAGCGCGGGCACCGGCAGGCGCAGGGCCATCGCGCCGACGGTGAAATCGCGTCGTGCGAGGTCGCCCTCGAGGGTGTCGCCGAAGGCGACGACGGGCTTGCGGGTGACGCCGTCGTAGCTGTCGGCGCGGTAGGTGGTGATCTCGACCTGCTCGAACGTGCCGTCCGGCCCCGGCACCTTCGCCCCGATCGTGCCGAACGCGCGGCCGATGTCCCAGGTGGCGGATGCCAGGGGCTTCACGATCCGCAGGGTCTCGTCGGGGCGCGCGTTGGTCGCGAAGTCGAGGTCGTTCACGGGGCGGCCGAGCAGGGCGTCGCGCACCGGGCCGCCGACGATCGCGAGCTCGAAGCCCGCCTCGGCGAAGGCGGCGCCCAGGCGCGCGACGATCGGCGAGGTCGCGAGCGCCCCCAGTCGGTCGAGGCCCGCGGCCATGTTGAGCATGGATTCCAGCGTACCCGGCGCCCGCGCGCGCCCGGAGTGGGGACAGCTCACGCGACCGGGCGCAGGAACCCCATCACGGCGAGCTCGCGCACGCGCGGCAGCAGGTCGACGCGGAGCGCCGCGGCATCCACCTCGAGCAGATCCGCGATCGCGTCGACGAGCACACCGACGGGCAGCTCGCCGTCGGATGCCCCGACGAGCGCGGCGAGCGCGGGGTCGACCTCGAGCGTGCGGGCGAAACCGCCGCCCTGGCGCAGTTCGATGACGCTCGGCGCCTCGGCCCCGGGCAGGTGGTGGCGCGCCTCGGTCACGTCGCCCGCGACCACGAGTCGCGCCGCGGCGAGCGCGTCGTCGTCGAGCGCGGACAGCGCATCGGATGCCTCGAGCGCGGCCGCCAGGTGTGCGCCGAGGCCGCCCTCACGCGCGCCGATGGGCTGCGTGAGCCGTTCGAAGCGGCGGAGCGCGGGCGCGTCGGCGCCCTCCGGCACGCGCCGCAGCAGCAGGTACCCGAACCCGACGGCGGTGACGCCGCGCGCGGCGAAGTCGGCGAGCCACGCCTGGACGAGCGCGCCGTAGCCGGGCGTTCCCGGCGCGGTGCCGCCGTCGCGCACCCACAGCTCGGCGTAGGCGAGCGGGTCGAGCTGCTCGCGCTCGACGATCCACGCGTCGAGCGGCACCGGCGAGGCATCCACCCACGCGCGCACCCGACCCAAGCCATCGGCGCCGTCGCGGTACTCCCAGTTGCCGAGCAGCTGCGCGGTGCCACCGGGCGCGAGCACCTCGCCGACACCGGTCACGAACGCGGCGACGAGGTCGTCGCCGGCGAGCCCCGCATCGCGGTACTCGTACTCGGGCACCCCGGCGACCCGCGGCGTGATGACGAACGGCGGGTTCGAGACGACGCGATCGAACACCTCGCCACGCACGGGCTCAAACAGGCTGCCGAGCCGCGTCTCGATGCCGTCGACGCCGTTCAACAGCGCGTTCAGGCGGGTGAAGGCGAGGGCGCGCTCCGACACGTCGGTCGCGACGACCCGTTCGGCGAACCGCCGCGCGCGCAACGCCTGGATGCCGCACCCGGTGCCCAGGTCGAGCACCCGCTCGGCGTGGGTCGGCAGCTGCAGCCCGGCGAGGGTGAGCGAGGCACCTCCGACACCGAGCACGTGCCCGATCGGCAGCGCCCCACCCAGGGCGGCCTCGTCGAGGTCGCTCGCGATCCACCACTGGCCTGTCCGTTCGCCGGTGTCATCTCCGGCGGCGGCACCGGCCCCGTCGTCGGCGAAGTCCTGCGGCCGCACGAGCGCGCGGGGCAGCACCTCGTCGCCGTCGATCTCGGCGAGCCCGAGCGCGGCGAGCCCGCCGGCGCCGGTGCGCACGAGCACGCGGTCGACGGATGCCCGTGACGTCGGCACGCCCAGGAACAGCAGTCGTGCGAGCACGGCCACCGCGTCGCGCGCGCCAGCAGCGGTGGGGTCGGGGGCGGGATCGGCGGCCGGATCCGGGTCGAGACGGGCGAGCGCGGTCAGCGCCGGACCGTGCAGTCCGTGCCCCACGGCCTCGTCGGCGAGCGGCCCCCACGCCTCGCGCACGGCGTCGGCGGTGTAGCCGGCGTCCGAGAGATCGGCGCGCAGCCGGGCGACGAGCGCCGGGTCGGGTTCGGGCGCGAGGTCACTGCTCACCGGGGCATCCCATCGTCGTCATTCGGGCACGTGCGGCCGCTCTCGGGGCGCGCACAGGGGTGTCACCCTAGAATCGCACCTGATCGTGCGGCATGGATCGCACCCGACCCGATTCGCGTCATGACCCCCAGCCTCTCCGCTTCTGTGCGCCACCGCCTGCGCCGACTCGTCGCCGCTCCGGCGATGCTCTCGGCACTGCTGACGCTCGCGCTGGCCGGCCCGGCCGCGGCGGCGCCGAGCGCATCGTCGCCAGCGACCGCGACCGCGACCACGGCCCCGGCCGCCACCGGCGACGCGTCGACGGTGACCTTCGCGGTCGCCCCGTCGGCGGACGGCGTCGTCACCGCGGGGCAGCCGCTCGCCGTGTCGGTGTCGGCGCGCAACGCGACGGGATCGACCGTGCCGGCGTCGTCGGTGCACCTCACCACGTCGACGCAGGCGCTCGCGACGCGGGCCGACGTGAAAGCGTGGCTCGCCGCACCGGCCGCCGACGCCGCACGCACCGAACTTGCGGTCGCCGACGGCGAGGTGCCCTCGATCGTTCCGCTCGGTGTCGGCAGCGCGACGCTCTCGCTCGATGCGACCGCCCTCGCCGCGCTCGCGCCCGGCGTCTACCCGCTGCGCGCCGACTACGGCAGCGGAGCGTCGACCACCACGGCCGTGAGCGTGTTCGTCGTGCCCGGCGACGCCGGCACCGGCGCCCTCGGGCTCGTCGCCCCCCTCACCGCACCCGCTCAGTCCACGGGCCTCCTCACGAGCACCGAGCTCGCCGAACTGACCGCACCGGACGGCGAGCTGCGCGCGCAGCTCGACGCCGTCTCCGGCACCGCCGCCATCCTCGCCGTCGACCCGGCGATCGTCGCCGCCATCCGTGTGCTCGGCACGTCTGCACCGGCGAGCGCCACCCGGTGGCTCGCCGATCTCCTGCAGCTGCCGAACTCGCGGTTCGCGCTGCAGTTCGGCGACGCCGACCTCGCCGCGCAGGTCGCCGCCGGCCAGTCGACGCCCCTCACGGTGTCGACCCTCGCCCCCTATCTCACCGAATCCGACTTCACCGGCATCACCCCCACCCCCGCTCCTTCCGGCTCCGCCGACCCCACCGCCGACCCGACGCCCGGCCCCACCGGCGACCCCGCCCCCACGCCCACCCCGACCGGCAACACCGGCACCGGCCCGACGCTGCCCACCCTCGCACAGCTCACCGACATCGGCGCCGGCACCGGCTCGGTGTTCTGGCCCGCCTCGGGCACCGCGACGGCCGATGTCGTCGCCGCCCTCGGCGCGCTCACCGTCGACGACATCGCCTCGATCACCCTCGTCGACTCCGAGACCGTCACCGGCTCCGAGACGCAGGCTGCCGCCGGCGCCCGAGGGACAGCGAACGGCGCCCAGGTGCTCGTCTACGACGCGGATGCCTCGCGCGCACTCGCCACGGCCGCCGCCACCGACACGCCCCTCACCCGCGCCGAGGCGCTGGCCGAGGCATCCGCCTACGCCGCCCTCGCCGTCGCGGCCGACCCGAGCGCTCCCCTCCTCGTCGCGCTTGACCGGCCGAGCGAGGTCACGGGAGCGGGCGCCCGCGCCGCCGTCGTCGCGGGGACGCATCTCGCCGGCCGTGCCGCGACCGACCTCGCCACGCTCACCGCCGCCCCCGCCGCGACGCTCTCGATCGCCGGTGGCGAGGTGCCCACCGACCGCGCCGCCGTCCTCACGGCGCTCCTCGCCGGTGAGGACGAGCTGACCGACTTCGCGACGATCCTCGCCGACCCCGCGCTCATCACCGCACGCGAGCGCGCGTCGATCCTGCAGCTCCTCGGCAACGGCTGGCGCGCCCAGCCGGCGCAGGCCGCGACCGCCCTCGAGGCCCACCGCACTCAGACGCAGGAGACGCTCGAGGCGGTGGCGGTCGTGCCGCCGAGCGACATCACACTCGCCGCGACGAGCGCGCCGCTCACCTTCTCGGTGCGCAACGACCTGCCGTGGCCGGTCTCGCTGCGCCTCATCGCCACCCCGAACGACCCGCGGCTCGTCGTGCAGAACACGACCGAGGTCGAAGCCGGGCCCGAACAGAACACGCGCGTGCAGGTGCCCGTGGAGGCGCGGGTCGGCAGCGGCGAGTCGACGCTCTCCCTGCAGCTGCGGAGCCCGGCGATGGTCGCGATCGGCGACACGGTCCCCGTGCACGTGACGGTGCGCGCCGAGTGGGAGTCGGTGGGGCTCATCGTGATGGCGACCCTCGTCGGCGCGATGATCGTGATCGGCATCGTGCGCACGGTGCGCAAGATGCGCCGCCGCAAGGAGGACTCGGATGGCTAGTCTCGGTCGCGCCAGCGCCATCATCGCGGGGGGAACGCTGGTCTCGCGACTGACGGGTCTCGTCCGCTCGATCCTGCTCGTCGCGGTGATCGGCTCGTACATGAGCCGGCCGGCGGATGCCTTCGCGATCGCCGCGACGCTGCCGACGAACGTCTACGAGCTGCTCGCGGCCGGTGTGATCACGGGCATCATCGTGCCGCAGATCGTGAAGGCCGCCGCGCACTCCGACGGGGGATCGCGGTTCGTCTCGAAGCTGCTCACCCTCGGGACGGTCGTGCTCGTCGGGGCGACCGCGGTCGTCATGGCGCTCGCGCCCGTGCTGATCTGGATGTACGCCGCGACGTACCCTCCGGAGCAGCACGCGCTGGCCGTCGCCTTCGCGTACTGGCTGCTGCCGCAGCTGCTGTTCTACGGTCTCTACGCCCTGCTCGGTGAAGCGCTGAACGCGAGACGGGTGTTCGGGCCGTACAGCTGGGCTCCCACGGTCAACAACCTCGTCTCGATCGCCGGCTTCACGATCTTCCTCGTGGTCTTCGGTGGCCCGCACACGCAGATCTCCGACTGGACGCCCACGATGATCGCGCTTCTCGGCGGCACCGCGACGCTCGGCATCGCGCTGCAGACCGTCGTGCTGCTGTTCTTCTGGAAGCGCACGAAGCTGCGGATCCGGCCCGATTTCGGCTGGCGCGGCATCGGTCTCCGCCACATCGGCACGCTCGCGTGGTGGACGTTCCTCGCCGTCGTCGTCGGCCAGCTCGCCTACATCGTGCAGACGCAGGTCGTGAGCGCGGCGTCGGGCAAAGCGAGCACCGCGGTGATGGGCTACGCCTGGCTGATCTTCATGCTGCCGCACTCGATCGTCGCGATGTCGATCTCCACCACGTACTTCACGCGGCTCGCGGAGGAGGTCTCCGAGGGCCGGCTCGACGCGGTCGGCCCAAATCTCGACGAGTCGATCCGGGCGATCTCGGTGTTCGGGTTCGGTTTCACGGCGGCGATCGCCGCGGCCTCCGTACCCCTCTCCCGCGTCTTCAGCAACACCACCGACGGCGCCGTCGCGACCGCGTGGGTCGTCTGCGCCTACCTGGTCGCCCTCGTGCCGTTCGGGGTGCTCATGGTGATCCGCCGGGCGTTCTTCGCGTTCCAAGACACCCGCACGCCGTTCTTCTTCGGCGTCACCCAGGCCGCGCTCACCGCGCTCGGCGCGCTGCTCGCCCTCGCGGCCGTCGCCCTCGACCTCCTGCCGCTGGCTTTCCTCGCGGTCGGCGTCGCGCTCACGCAGTCGCTCGCGACGTTCGTGCAGCTGCCGCTCGCGGTGCGCCTGCTGCGGCGGCACACCGACACCGGAGCGCTCCGGAGCACCTGGCGGGCTCTCGGCCGGTTCGCCGTCGCGGCGGTGCCCGCGTTCGCCGCCGGCTGGGCGACGTTCCTCCTCCTCGGCGGGACGGACGGCTGGGCGGCCAGCGACAAGCTCCTCGGCGCGATCGGCGCTGCCCTCGTGGGCGGCGTCACGCTGCTCGTCTACGTCGCCGCGCTCGCGGTGCTGCGCGCGCCCGAGCTCGCCATCGCGACCCGCACGGTCCGCCGCCTGCTCGGACGCTGACCGCCCCGCTGACGGGCGCCGACACCCTTCCGCCCACACGCCCGTGGAATGCCCCGCGGCTACCATGGGTTGAATGCGCTGGGGCCCGCCACCGGGCATCCGCAGATGAAGGGGAAGCACGTGCGACAGGTCATCATCATCGGCTCCGGACCCGCGGGGTTCACCGCCGCCATCTACGCGGCGCGCGCGAACCTCAACCCCTTGCTGATCGCGAGCTCCGTCGAAGCCGGCGGCGAACTGATGAACACCACCGAGGTGGAGAACTTCCCCGGCTTCCCCGAGGGCATCATGGGCCCCGACCTCATGGCGAAGATGCAGGAGCAAGCCGAGAAGTTCGGCACCGAGGTGCTCTACGACGACGTCACCGCGCTCGACCTGACCGGTCGGACGAAGACGGTGACGCTCGGCAGCGGCGCGGTGCACGAGGCGCATGCCGTGGTGTTCGCCACCGGGTCGGCGCCGCGCAAGATCGGCGTCGCCGGCGAGCAGCGCCTGTCGGGCCACGGCGTGTCGTACTGCGCGACCTGCGACGGATTCTTCTTCCGCGAGCAGGAGATCGCCGTCGTCGGCGGCGGCGACTCGGCCATGGAGGAGGCGACCTTCCTCACCAAGTTCGCCTCGAAGGTCTACGTGATCCACCGCCGCGACGAGCTGCGCGCGTCGAAGATCATGCAGGACCGCGCGTTCGCCAACGAGAAGATCGAGTTCGTCTGGAACAGCGAGGTCGTCGACGTGGTCGGCGACGACGCGGTGACGGGCCTGCTGCTGCGCGACACCGTCGACGGATCCACCCGGGAACTCCCGGTCACGGGCGTTTTCGTCGCGATCGGCAACGACCCGCGCACGCACCTCGTGCACGACCAGCTCGACATCACCGAGCACGGCACCGTGTGGGTCGACGGGCGCTCGTCGCGCACCTCGGTCCCTGGCGTGTTCGCTGCCGGCGACGTCGTCGACCCGACCTACCGCCAGGCCGTCACCGCCGCCGGCAGCGGCGCGATCGCCGCGCTCGACGTGGAGCACTACCTCGCCGCTCTGGGCGACGCCGGTGCCCCCGCTCCGGATGCCTCGGAGATCGACCACCTCACCGACGCCGACGGCGACGCGGACACCGCCACGGCCTGACCGGGCCTCGCGGAACAATCCCGCGCGCATCCCTGTTGTAGCGATTACCGCTTCTGTAAGGAGAAGAACATGACTGCGAAGGCCACGAGCGAGAGCAGCTGGCAGCAGGACGTCATCGACGCCGACGGTCCCGTGCTGGTCGACTTCTGGGCCGCCTGGTGCGGACCGTGTCGCATGGTGGGCCCGATCCTCGACGAGATCCAGAGCGAGAACGGCGACAAGCTCACCGTCCTGAAGCTCAACGTCGATGAGAACCCGAACCTCGCCATGGAGTACCAGATCACCTCGATCCCGGCGATGAAGGTGTTCAACAGGGGTCAGGTCGAGAAGACGATCATCGGCGCCAAGCCGAAGTTCGCGCTCGAGCAGGACCTCGCCGCCTACATCGGCTGACGATCCGCCTCTCTGCACCGCACAGGTGCGCGTGGAGCGCTGTTACGACGCCTCCACGCGCACCGACGCATCCCACGTGCGGTGCGGCTCGCTGCCGAGCAGCCGCCACACCGCGCGCGTGAGCGCCGGGTAGTCGAGCGAGATCTGCCGCAGCACGCGGTAGTTGCGCGCGACCGTCGGCCGGTTGCCGCCGTCGGCGGCGATGTTCTCCGCACGCAGGGTCAGCACGACGAGTTCATCGACCGTCGGCAGGTCCTCCATGAAGTCCCACGGGTCTTCGCCGTCGCGGATGCGCTCCTCGATGAGCACCGACAGCTCATCGGATGCCTCCGCGCGCAGCAGCTCGAGGCTGGCGCGTCGGGGCAGGGCGGGGCGGTCGGTCACCCCTCAAGCCTACGTCGGCTCGCGCCGGTCAGAGCGCGCCGTACTCCGTTTCGCCAAGTTCGGCGAGGATCCGGTTGAGATCCTGGATCGTGGCGAAATCAATGTTGATCTGCCCTTTTCTTGCGGTGAGTGAGATCTTGACTTTCGTGTTGAGCCGGTCGCCGAGCCGCTCCGCCACGTCGTCGAGGTGGGCGCGACGGGCGCCGGCCTTCGGGCGCAGGGCGCGGTGGTCACCGGCATCCGCGGTCTTCGCGGCCGCCTCGGCGGCGCGCACGGAGAGGTCTTCGTTGACGATCTTGTCGGCCAGGCGCTGCATCGACGTCGCGTCGTCGAGCGAGAGGATCGCGCGCGCGTGCCCGGCGCTCAGCACCCCCGCCGCGACGCGCTGCTGCACCGGGACGGGCAGCTTGAGCAGGCGGATCGTGTTGCTGATCTGCGGACGCGACCGGCCGATGCGGGTCGCGAGCTGCTCCTGGGTGATGCCGAAGTCGTCGAGCAGCTGCTGGTAGGCCGACGCCTCTTCGAGCGGGTTCAGCTGCGAGCGGTGCAGGTTCTCGAGCAGCGCATCGCGCAGGAGGTCTTCATCGGCGGTGTCGCGGACGATCGCCGGAATCGAGGTGAGACCCGCCTCCCGTGCGGCGCGCGTGCGCCGCTCGCCCATGATCAGCTCGTAGGCGCCGTCCTCGTTGGTGCGGACGACGACCGGCTGGAGCACACCGAACTCGCGGATGCTGTGCACGAGCTCGGCGAGGTCGTCGGGGTCGAAGTTCGTCCGCGGCTGCCGAGGGTTCGGCACGATCTCGTTCGGGTCGACGGAGACGAGCCGCGCCCCGGGAACCGCGACGAGGTCGGCGGTCGCGGCCTCCGTGGCATCCGTGGCATCCGGGGCATCTGTCGCATCCACGACGTCCGTGGCACCCGCCCTGGTGCGGGCGGTCGACGAAGCGCCCGGGAAGAAGACGTCGACGGGCCGCGCCTCGGCGCTCTCAGTGGTCGGGATCAGCGCGCCGATCCCCCGGCCCAGTCCGGTTCGCTTCGCCATCAGAGTGCTCCCTCTTTCGTTGCCGACTGCTGTCGATGCACCAGTTCCACCGCGGCCTCGCGGTACGAGACCGCGCCGACCGACTGTCCGTCGTACGCGATGACCGTCTGTCCGAAGCTCGGCGCCTCCGACACGCGCACCGAGCGCGGGATGACGGTGTGCAGCACCTCGTTCGGGAAGTGCGCGCGCACTTCGTCGGCGACCTGCTGTGCGAGGCGTGTGCGCCCGTCGTACATGGTGAGCAGGATCGTCGACAGGTGCAGCGCCGGATTCAGGTGCTTCTGGATCATCCGGATGCTCCCGAGCAGCTGGCTGAGACCCTCGAGCGCGTAATACTCGCACTGGATCGGGATCATCAGCTCGCCGGCGGCCGTGAAGGCGTTGATCGTGAGCAGCCCGAGCGACGGTGGGCAGTCGATGAGCACGAAGTCGAGTCGATCTTCGGTGGTCGCGAGGTACTCCTCCAGCGCGGTGCGCAGGCGATGCTCGCGCGCGACCTGCGAGACCAGCTCGATCTCCGCGCCGGCCAGGTGGATGGTGCTGGGCGCGCAGAAGAGGTTCGGCGACTCCGGGCTCGTCTGGATGATGTCGGCGAGTGGGAACTCGTCGATCAGCACGTCATAGATGCTGGGGATGTCGGCGGTGTGCGGCACACCGAGCGCCGTGGAGGCGTTCCCCTGCGGGTCGAGGTCGATCACCAGCACGCGTGCACCGAGGGATGCCAGGGCGGCAGCCATGTTCACGGTCGTGGTGGTCTTTCCCACGCCGCCCTTCTGATTGGAGATCGTCAGAACGCGGGTGTCGCCGGTGAAATCGAACGAGATGCCCTCGAGCGCCTTGCGGCGCGAGGTGAGATCGGCCAGTTCACGGGCGATGGGACTGTCGTCGAGAGAGAGGGGTGCGGGAGAGGTCGCTTTCTCCGATTCCGGCACCATCAACTCCTGTCTTTCGCCAACCACTCCACTGTAGTCGAGACCACCCCCACCAGTTCACGCGATGTTTCACGTGAAACATCAGGACTGCGGCCCCTCGCGATGTTTCACGTGAAACATCCGGTCAGCGCGTGCGCGTCGCCCGGACCACGCGCGTCGGCTCGGCGATCACGCCGTCACCGACCATCTCGACGCGAATGTCGTCGAGGCCGTACTTCCTGATCTGCTTTGCGGCGGCGTCGATCTCGTTGGCCGCGTTCGCGCCCTTCAACAGGACCAACTCACCCCCCACGCGCACGAGCGGCGCCGTCAGGGGGATCAGCGTCTTCAAGGCGCTCACCGCGCGTGCGGTCACGGCGTCGAGCACCGCACCCTCGGTCCACTCCTCGCCGCGAGCGCGCACGATCTCGACGTTGTCCAGCCCCAGGGCATCCTTCTGCTCCTGCAACCAGGTCACACGCCGTTCCATCGGTTCGATCAGCACCCACTGAACGTCGGGGCGCGCGATCGCCAGCACGATTCCGGGCAGTCCCGCACCCGATCCCACGTCGCCCACACGCGCACCGGACGCGAACAGCTGAGCGGCGACGGCGGAGTTCAGGATGTGTCGCGACCAGAGTCGCGCCGGTTCGAGCGGACCGATCAGCCCGCGCTCCTCACCGTGCTCGCCCAGCGCCGCCGTGAACCGGCGGGCGCGTTCGAGGTTCTCTCCGAAGACGGCGGAGGCCTCGGTGGGCTCAGTCTCGATCATGGCGATGTTTCACGTGAAACATTGACGGGGTGACGTCGGCGCGGTCAGGCGCGACGAATGACCGTGTGACGGTCGCTGCCCTCGCCGTACGACTCCGACACGAGCCCGCGATCGGCGACGATGTCGTGGATGAGCTTGCGCTCGTAGCTCGACATCGCCGGCAGGGATGCCTGCGACGCGCCCTCGTCGAGTCGTGCGATCGCGCGGTCGACGAGCTTCTCCAGCTGGCGCTGGCGCGCATCGCGCGACCCGCCCACGTCGAGGATCAGCCGCGAGAACCGACCGGTCTGCGTCTGCACGGCGATGCGGGTCAGTTCCTGCAGCGCCTGCACGGTGTCGGGGTCGGAGAGGAGTCGAAGGGCGTCCTGGTCGTCGTTCTCGACCGACACGTAGGCCCGGCCGGCGCGCACATCGAGGGTCAGGTCGCCATCGATGTCGGCGATGTCGAGCAGCCCCTCGAGGTAGTCGGCGGCGACGTCGCCCTCCTGCTCGAGCTGCTCCACGGTGGCGACCGCGCGGGCGTCGGTCGTGACGTCGGTGCTCGTCTGGTCGGCGTTGGTGCTCATCATCGTCCTCGCTTCGTCGGTCAGGCGTTGTCGGTCGGCTCGGCGTCGCCGGGCTTCGCGCCGCCGCCGGGCTTCGCCTCGCCGGTCCCCGGCTTCTTGGGCTCGTTCGCCGCGCCCGGCTTGTTCGGCTCGTTCGCCGGCTTGTTCTTCTGAGCCTGCTTCTTCGCGCGCTGTTTGCCGGTGGGCTGCTGACGCTTCGGTGCCTGCTCCTTGGCGCGCTGCGCCTCTTCGTACAGACGCTGCTGCTCGGCCTGGTACTTCTCGAGGGGCACGATCTTGCCCTGCGCGTCGATCGCCTTGCCCTTGCGCGCGAGCCGCTCCTCACGAGCCTTTGCGGCCTCGGAACCGGGCGTCGGCAGGTTCCGGATGACGAGGAACTGCTGCACCATCGTCCAGATGTTGGAGGTGAACCAGTAGAGCACGACACCCAGCGGGAAGAACACACCCGAGAAGATGAAGGCCAGCGGCAGGATGTACAGCATGATGCGCTGCATCTGGTAGGCCTGGCCGGTCTTGGCTTCGGGGGAGAGGTTCTTCGAGATGATCTGCAGCTGCGTGATGAACTGCGACGCGATCATCAGGATGACGAGGATCACGAGGATCGTGACCGTCGCCTCCCAGCCGTCGGGCTTCTGGTTGACGGCCTCGATGAGGCTCGTGTGCAGGGGCGCGACGCCGAACAGCTTCGCCTCGTAGAACTGCCAGGTGAGCTCCTTGTTGAGGAGCCCGACCCCGCCCACACCCCACTCGGCGTGCTTCTTCACGTCGGAGAGCGTGTAGAACATGGCGAGCAGGATCGGCATCTGCACCAGCAGCGGCAGGCAGCTCGAGACCGGGGTGGTGCCGTGCTTCTTGTACAGCGCCATCGTCTCGCGGCTCATCGCCTCGCGAGAGAGCTGATCCTTCTTGCCGCGGTACTTCTCCTGAACTTTTCGCAGTTCAGGGGCGATTTCCATCATCTTGCGCTGGCTCTTGATCTGCCGCACGAAGAGCGGAATGAGCGCCGAGCGCACGACCACCACGAGGCCGATGATCGACAGCACCCAGGTGAGGCCGGCATCGGCCGGCAGGCCCAGCGACGTGAAGATCCAGTGCCAGAACACGAGGATCGCCTCGACGATCCACTTGAACGGCCACATGATGGTGCTGAAGAAGTCGAGGCTCGTCGACGGGGCCGGCGTCGTCGGCGTCGGCACGACCGGCGTCGGCGTGGCGGCGGCCACGCGGTACAGAAGATCCAGCACGGATCAGTCCTTTCTCGGCGAGGAACCCGCGGATGCCTCGTCAGTGGAGGGCACGACGAAGCCGTACCGGGTCAGTTCGTGTCGGAAGTGGCGGTGCAGCGGCACATCATCCACGCCGCCCCGCGCCCACGGGTGGCAGCGCGCCAGGCGGGCGGCGGTGAGCGCCGATCCCTTCAGCAGCCCGTGCTGCTGCACGGCGCCGACGGCGTAGGCCGAGCACGACGGATAGTACTTGCAGACGTCGCCGTAGAGGGGCGAGACCACCGTGCGATAGGCCTGCAGCACTGCGAGCCCGAGATTGCGGGGGATGAGCGGCACGGCGGAGAGAACGCCGGATGCCTCCAGATGCCCGATGCCGACGGAGTACGACGGCAGGGTTGCCGCGCTCACGCGGCTGCTCGCCGGCTGAGGCAGCGGGTGACCTCGGTGCGGAGGGCGGCGAAATCGGCCGCGGCCGCCGACGGCAGAGCGCGGATGACGACATCGGCGCCCGGCCGCACCTGCGGGAGTGCCTCGGCGCAGACCGCCTTGAGCCGGCGCCGCACGGTGTTGCGCGTCACGGCCGATCCCACCTGCTTGCTGACGATGAAGCCGAACCGCGCCGGGCGGTCTTCGGCGGTGGCGACCACGTAGGTCACCGTGTGTGCGGCGGCGCACCGGGCACCCCCACGGACGACGGCTTTGTACTCCGCCCCGCGGGTGATGCGATTCCCGCGCGCCAGCACTGTGAAAGAGGTCAGGCCGAGAGCTCGGTGCGACCCTTGGCGCGGCGCGCCGACAGGATCGAGCGACCGGCACGCGTACGCATGCGGGCGCGGAAGCCGTGCTTCTTGGCGCGGCGGCGGTTGTTGGGCTGGAACGTGCGCTTGCTCATGAGGATCACTCCGGATCGGCGGTCACCCGAACGCTCTAGACCGGGGACACAGGTACAGGGGACTGCCCGTGTGGGCATAAGTCAACCGACTAAGAATACGTCGAGACGGCCAAGACCTCAAACCAGCGACGCGGGAGGCTCGGCGAACAAGTCATTATCCACCGCCTGTGGATGAACACTGGCAGGGACACGCGGCCCGGAACTACAGTGGATTTTGCTCTCGGCGAGGTCCCTCGTTACCGTGGCTCGGGTAGTTATCCACAGGGGGTTCGATGTCTCAGCACGATGTTCCGGATGTCCCGGTGTGGACGGCCGTGCTGGAGCACCTCGACGGCGATGAGCGCGTCACGCCCCAGATGCAGGGGTTTCTGAGCCTCGCCGTCGCACAGGGCGTGATGGGCGGCACCCTGTACCTGGACGTGCCGAACTCGCTCACCGCCGACACGCTCAACAAGCGCCTGCGCGGCCCCATCATGGAGGCCATCGCGCACGTCGACGCCGAGCCGGCCGCGACGACCTTCCGCGTCGTCGTCAACCCCGAGCTGATCGACGCGCATCTGACGGCGCCGATCCCGATCCAGTCGGGGGCGACCCTCTCCGCGGTGCCGATCGTGCGGCCCGCGGTCGACGAGACGCCGGACCCGGTCGCCGCGCCCTCGCGCAGCGACACGCGCCTGAACCCGAAGTACGCCTTCGACAACTTCGTCATCGGCCAGTCCAACCGGTTCGCGCACGCGGCGGCGGTCGCCGTCGCCGAGGCCCCCGCCAAGGCCTACAACCCGCTGTTCATCTACGGCGACTCGGGCCTCGGCAAGACGCACCTTCTGCACGCGATCGGCAACTACGCGATCGACCTGTTCCCGGGCATCCGCGTGCGCTACGTCTCGAGCGAAGAGTTCACGAACGACTTCATCAACTCGATCGCGAACAACCGCGGCTCCGCCTTCCAGGCCCGCTACCGCGACGTCGACATCCTGATGATCGACGACATCCAGTTCCTGCAGGGCAAAGCCGAGACGCAGGAGGCGTTCTTCCACACGTTCAACACGCTGCACGACCACGACAAGCAGGTCGTGATCACGAGCGACGTGCCGCCTCGCCACCTCACCGGGTTCGAAGACCGCATGCGGAGCCGCTTCGAGTGGGGTCTCATCACCGATGTGCAGGCGCCCGACCTCGAGACGCGCATCGCGATCCTGCGCAAGAAGGCGCAGTCCGAGCGCCTGCTCGTCCCCGACGAGGTGCTCGAGTACATCGCAACGAAGGTCTCCAGCAACATCCGCGAGCTCGAGGGCGCGCTCATCCGCGTGTCGGCCTTCGCGAGCCTCAACCGCTCGAACCTCGACATCTCGCTCGCCCAGACGGTGCTGCGCGACATCGTCGACACCGACGACGCCAACGTCATCATGCCGACCGACATCATCGCCGCGACGGCGCAGTACTTCCGGCTGTCGGTCGACGACCTCTACGGCTCGAGCCGCTCGCAGTCGGTCGCGACGGCGCGACAGATCGCGATGTACCTGTGCCGCGAGCGCACGAACCTCTCGCTCCCGAAGATCGGGCAGCTGTTCGGCAATCGCGACCACACGACGGTGATGTACGCGTGCAAGAAGATCGCGCAGCTGATGAAAGAGCGCCGATCGATCTACAACCAGGTCTCCGAGATCACGACGCAGCTCGGTCGCGCGTCCCGCTGACCCCCGCGCGGCGACGTCGCGGCAACCTCGCTTCGACCCCCTGTGACGCGGCGCGCCGCGCTCCACTTGACAGTCACGCCGCGTCTGCCCCATCATGCGCGTTCTGCACAGTGTGGACAGGCTGTGGATAACTTCGTGTCGTCGTCGGACAACTGTGAGCGGATCGACCGATCCTGTGGACGAACGAATGTCATGGCGCCGCCGCTTCAGGCCAGGAGAACACAGGCATCCGCAACCCGCCCACAACTTACACGCGTGTGGTTCCCGCTCGCCGAGCGGCATCGCGCCGGTTATCCACAGTTTCCACAGCGGTTAACACCATGACAAATATCTCTCTCAGAAAATCCCGGTTCGATCACCATCACGGCGACCGGTGCGCGGCGAACCCGCCCTGCGAGAATCACCGGGTCGGGCACTAGCATGGAGACGCCCATGCCGATCTCAAGGGAGCGCCAGTGAAGTTTCACGTGAATCGCGACGTGTTCAGCGAGGCCGTGTCGTTCGTCGTCAAGCTCCTGCCGCAGCGCAACCCCCAGCCGATCCTGGCCGGTGTGCTCATCGAGGCATCCGACGAAGGACTCTCGCTCGCCGCGTTCGACTACGAGGCATCCGCCCGCACGACGATCGAGGCGACGGTCGACGAGCCGGGAACGATTCTCGTGCACGGGCGTCTGCTGTCCGAGATCGCGAGCCGGCTGCCGAACGCCCCGATCCAGATCGAGGTCGGCGAAGACGACGGGATCGTGCTCACCTGCGGCTCGGCGCGGTTCACGCTCGCGTCCATGCCGGTGCAGGAATACCCCGCGATCCCCGAGGTCACCGGCGAATCCGGTCTCGTTCCCGCCGAGGAGTTCGCCACGGCGATCGCGCAGGTCGCCTTCGCCGCCTCCCGCGACGATGTGACCCCGGTGCTCACGGGCGTGCAGCTCGAGGTCGCCGGCACGCAGCTGAGCCTCGTCGCGACCGACCGCTACCGTGTCGCGCTGCGCGAGGTCTCGTGGGACTTCGGCGACCACGGCGGCACGGGTTCGGGCGATGAGCCCACGACGGCACTCGTGCCGGCGCGCACGCTCACCGAGGTGGGCAAGACGTTCGCGCACTCCGGCGACATCCAGGTCGCGTTCTCGGGCTCGGGTGACCGCGAGATCATCGCCTTCACCTCGGGCAACAAGACCGTCACCTCGCTGCTGATCAAGGGCAACTTTCCCCCGGTCCGCCGCCTTTTCCCCGAGCAGACCGACCACTACGCGGTGGTCTCGACGTCCGACCTCGCCGAAGCCGTGCGCCGCGTGTCGCTCGTGCTCGACCGCTCCGCGCCGCTGCGGTTCACGTTCACCGAGGACGGCGTGTCGATGGATGCCTCGGGCACCGAGCAGGCCCGCGCGACCGAGTCGGTCGACGCGACCCTCGCCGGCGAGGAGGTCACCCTCGGCCTCAATCCGCAGTACCTCCTCGAGGCGCTCGGCGCCGTCCGCAGCGAGTTCGCCCGCATCACGTTCACCTCGAGCGAGAACGCGAACAAGCTCAGCCCCGTGCTCATCACGCCGCAGACCTCGGGCGGCGACGCCAACGCGGTGAGCTTCAAGTACCTGTTGCAGCCGAACCTGCTGCTGCGCTGATCCGTTCCGCTGACGACCCCTCCGTCGCCGGCCGCACCGAGGTCGCGGGTCCGACCTTCGTGGGAGGCTGATTCGGTGATCGTCGAGCAGTTGAGTCTCGTCGACTTCCGCAACTATGCGGCCGTCGACGTGGCGCTCGGCGCGGGTGCCAACGTGTTCGTGGGCCGGAACGGTCAGGGCAAGACGAACCTCGCCGAGGCCATCGGCTTCTTCGCGACGCTCGGTTCGCACCGCGTGTCGCAGGATGCCCCGATGGTGCGCGACGGCGCCGACGCGGCCGTCGTGCGCATGCGCCTCGCCTACGGCGAACGCCGCGTGCTGCTCGAGGCGCAGGTGAACCGCACCGGCAGCAACAAGGCACGGGTGAACGGCGCGGGGGTGAAGACCGCCGAGCTCCCGCGCTACGCGCAGGTGGTGCTGTTCGCGCCGGAAGACCTGCAGATCGTCCGCGCCGACCCGTCCGCCCGCCGCCGCTTCGCCGATCAGCTCCTGATCCAGCGCGCCCCTCGCATGTCGGGCGTGCTCGCCGACTACGACCGGGTCGTCAAGCAGCGCACCGCGCTGCTGAAGTCGGCGCGAGCGCGAGGCATCCGCGGCGATGCCTTGTCGACGCTGGATGTCTGGAACGACAAGCTCGTCCAGCTCGGCACCGAGGTGATCCGGGCGCGCCTCGCGCTCGCGGCCGACCTCGCCGGCCCCGTCGCCGACGCGTACACCGCGATCGCCGGCGAGGACCACCGCCCCGAACTGGAATGGATGCTCTCGATCGGCGGCCGCGACCCCGAAGACGACGCCGACGCACCGTCCGGCGCTGCGGGCACCGGCCCGGCGACCGCCCCCGCCGCGTCGACCGAGGCCGCCGAGATCCAGGCGCAGTTCCGCGCCGCCCTCGCCGACAAGCGCGCCGCCGAGCTCGACCGCGGCCTCACGCTCGTCGGCCCGCACCGCGACGACCTGCTGCTGCGGGTGCGCGGGCTGCCGGTCAAAGGCTACGCCTCGCACGGCGAGTCGTGGTCGGTGGCCCTGTCGCTGCGGCTCGCCTCGGCGCAGCTGCTGCGTGCGCAGTCGCAGCTGGGCGACCCGATCCTCATCCTCGACGACGTGTTCGCCGAGCTCGACGCCGACCGCCGGGCGCGCCTCGCCGCCCTCGTCGGCGGGTTCGAGCAGGTCGTCGTGACCGCCGCCGTCGAGAACGACGTGCCCGAGGCGCTCCGCGCCCGCACGGTGCGGGTCGTCGCCGGCACGATCCAGGCGGAGGATGCCGATGAGTGACGACGTTCCCGAGACGATCGGCACCTACCTGCGCCTGCGCGGCCTCGACCCATCGCCCCGTGCCGCCCGCCGACGGAGGCGCCGAGCCGAGCAGGACGACGACAAGCTCCCGTTCGCGCCCGGTCGCGACCCGAAGGGCCTCGGCGACGTGCTCGGCGACCTCACCCGGCAGTCCGGCTGGGACTCGCAGCTCGCCCGCGAAGACCTCGTGCTGCAGTGGGAGGAGGTGACCGGCGCCGAGACCGCCCGGCATGCCCGCCCGGTCGCCCTCGACGGCGGACTGCTGACCGTGCAGTGCGACTCGACGGCATGGGCGAAGAACCTGCAACTCATGCGCGGCGAGATCGTCACGCAGCTGATCCGGCGCTTCCCCGAGGCCGGCGTCGAGAACGTCCGTTTCGTCGGCCCCGACGTCCCCTCCTGGAAATGGGGCCCCAGAGCCGTTCCAGGGCGCGGTCCTCGCGATACCTACGGCTGAGCCACGTCCACCGGCATCCGACGCGATTCCAGCGCGGCACAGGGCCATTCAGCCGACGGAGCGGCCCGGAACACGATAGACTTGATCGACCCTGACTATCGACCCGGGAGCGCTCGAAACCTATGACGTCCGATACCCCCGACAGCGTTCCCGAAGAGCTTCCCGAGAAGCACACGCCGCCCGCACACAAGGTCGAGAACGATTACGGGGCCGACGCCATCCAGGTGCTCGAAGGCCTCGAGGCGGTGCGCAAGCGCCCCGGCATGTACATCGGCTCGACCGGTGAGCGGGGCCTGCACCACCTCGTCTACGAGATCGTCGACAACTCCGTCGACGAGGCGCTCGCCGGGCACAACGACCTCGTCGACGTGACGATCCTCCCCGACGGCGGCATCCGCGTGATCGACCACGGCCGAGGCATCCCGGTCGACCCGCACTCGTCCGACCCGACCAAGTCGACGGTCGAGGTCGTGCTGACGGTGCTGCACGCCGGCGGCAAGTTCGGCGGCGGCGGATACGCGGTCTCGGGCGGCCTGCACGGCGTCGGCTCGTCGGTGGTCAACGCGCTGTCGACCCGCTTCGACGTCGAGATCCGGCGCCAGGGCTTCGTGTGGCGCCAGTCGTTCGCGAACGGCGGCAAGCCGCAGGCGCCGCTCACCCAGGGCGAAGAGACGGTCGAGACGGGCACCGTCATCACCTTCTGGCCCGACGCCGAGATCTTCGAGACGGTCGACTTCGACTACGACACGCTGCGCACCCGGTTCCAGCAGACCGCATTCCTGAACAAGGGCCTGCGCATCACGCTGAGCGACCTGCGTCCGTCGTCCGCGTACGTGGTCGACACCGAGGACGGCCAGTCGGTCGAGCGTCAGCCGCACGACGACTTCCACTACGAGCGCGGCCTGGTCGACTATGTCGAGTACCTCAACAAGATCCGCAAGGCCGATGTCGTCAACGACGAGATCATCGAGGTCGAGGCCGAGGACACCGTGCGGCACATCTCGCTCGAGCTCGCCATGCAGTGGACGACGAGCTACACCGAGAACGTCTTCACCTTCGCGAACACGATCAACACGCACGAGGGCGGCACGCACGAAGAGGGCTTCCGCGCCGCGATGACGACGTACATCAACAAGTACGCGCGCGAGAAGGGCCTCCTCAAGGAGAAGGACGACAACCTCACCGGCGATGACATCCGCGAGGGTCTCACCGCCGTCATCTCCGTGAAGCTGTCGGAGCCGCAGTTCGAGGGACAGACGAAGACCAAGCTCGGCAACACCGAGGCGAAGGCGTTCGTGCAGAAGGTCGTCGGCGACCAGCTCACCGACTGGCTCGACCGCAACCCCGTGCAGGCCAAGCGCGTCATCATGAAGGCGGTGGATGCCGCGACCGCGCGCCTCGCCGCACGGAAGGCCCGCGAGACCGCCCGTCGCAAGAGCGTGTTCGAGTCGGCCTCGATGCCCGAGAAGCTCAAGGACTGCACGAGCAAGGACCCGTCGATCTCGGAGATCTTCCTCGTCGAGGGCGACTCCGCCGGCGGCTCGGCTGTCTCGGGTCGCGACCCGGAGCGGCAGGCGATCCTGTCGCTGCGCGGCAAGATCCTGAATGTCGAGAAGGCGCGCCTCGACCGTGCGCTCGGCAACGCCGAGATCCAGGCGATGATCTCCGCGTTCGGCACGGGCATCGGCGAAGACTTCGACGTCACGAAGGCGCGGTACCACAAGATCGTGCTGATGGCCGATGCCGACGTCGACGGCCAGCACATCACGACGCTCCTGCTCACCCTCCTCTTCCGCTACATGCGGGGGCTCATCGAGGCGGGCTACGTCTACCTCGCCATGCCGCCGCTGTTCCGCCTCAAGTGGTCGAACTCCCCGCACGAGTACGTGTACAGCGACCGCGAGCGCGACGCGCTGCTGGAGGCGGGCGCCGACGCCGGCAAGCGCATCCCGAAGGACAACGGCGTGCAGCGCTACAAGGGTCTCGGCGAGATGAACGCCAAGGAGCTGTGGGAGACCACGATGGACCCCGACACGCGCACGCTTCGCCAGGTGACGATCGACGATGCGGCCGCGGCCGACGAGATCTTCTCCATCCTCATGGGTGAAGACGTCGAGTCGCGCCGCGGGTTCATCCAGCGAAACGCCAAAGACGTCCGGTTCCTGGACATTTGAGAGACGACGACATGACTGACGAGCGCCCCGATCCCAACGCGCATTACAACCACGGCAACATCGACCAGGTCGACCTCCAGGTCGAGATGCAGCGCAGCTACCTCGACTACGCGATGAGCGTCATCGTCGGGCGTGCGCTGCCCGACGTGCGCGACGGCCTCAAGCCCGTGCACCGCCGCGTGATCTACGGCATGTACGACGGCGGATACCGCCCCGACAAGGGCTTCAACAAGTGCGCCCGCATCGTCGGCGACGTGATGGGCCAGTTCCACCCGCACGGAGACAGCGCGATCTACGACGCGCTCGTGCGTCTCGTGCAGCCGTGGTCGCTGCGCTACCCGCTGGCCGAGGGCCAGGGCAACTTCGGCACGCCCGGCAACATGGGCGCCGCCGCCTCGCGATACACCGAGACCAAGATGGCGCCGCTGTCGATGGAGATGGTGCGCGACATCGATGAGGACACCGTCGACTTCGAGCCGAACTACGACGGCAAGACGCAGGAGCCGACGGTGCTGCCGGCGCGCTTCCCGAACCTGCTCGTCAACGGGTCGGTCGGCATTGCGGTCGGCATGGCCACGAACATCCCGCCGCACAACATGCGCGAGGTCGCCGACGGTGCCCTGTGGGCCCTCGAGCACCCGGATGCCACACGCGAAGAGCTCCTCGAAGCGCTGATGGCGCGGGTGCACGGCCCCGACTTCCCGACCGGGGCGCAGATCCTCGGCACGAAGGGCATCCGCGAGGCGCAGCGCACCGGCCGCGGATCGATCACGATGCGTGCCGTCGTGAACGTCGAGGAGATCCACGGTCGCACCTGCCTCGTCGTCACGGAGCTCCCCTACCAGGTGAACCCCGACAACGTCGCGGCGAAGATCCGCGACCTCGCCCGCGACGGCAAGCTCACCGGCATCGCCGACATCCGCGACGAGACGAGCGACCGCACCGGTCAGCGCCTCGTGATCGTGCTCAAGCGCGACGCGGTGGCGAAGGTCGTGCTGAACAACCTGTACAAGCACACGCAGCTGCAGGAGAACTTCGGCGCGAACATGCTCGCGATCGTCGACGGCGTGCCGCGCACGCTCGCCCTCGACGGATTCATCACGTACTGGATCGAGCACCAGGTCGAGGTCATCGTCCGCCGCACGCGATACCGCCTGCGCGAGGCGGAGAAGCGGATGCACATCCTGCGCGGTTACCTCAAGGCGCTCGACGCGCTCGACGAGGTCATCGCGCTCATTCGCCGCTCCCCGACCGTCGAAGAGGCCCGCGAAGGCCTGAAGTCGCTCCTCGAGATCGACGACGTGCAGGCCGAGGCGATCCTGCAGATGCAGCTGCGTCGCCTCGCCGCGATGGAGCGCCAGAAGATCATCGACGAGGCCGCCGAGCTCGAAGAGCGCATCGGCGACCTGACCGACATCCTCGCCACGCCCGCCCGCCAGCGCACGATCATCTCGGAAGAGCTGCAGGGCATCGTCGACAAGTTCGGCGATGACCGTCGCACGCACATCCTGCACGGCTTCGACGGCGACATGTCGATGGAAGACCTCATCCCCGAAGAGGAGATGGTCATCACGATCACACGGGCGGGCTACATCAAGCGCACCCGCAGCGACAACTATCGCTCGCAGCACCGCGGCGGCAAGGGCGTGAAGGGCGCGCAGCTGCGCGCCGATGACGTGGTCGAGCACTTCTTCGTCACGACGACGCACCACTGGCTGCTGTTCTTCACCACCAAGGGTCGCGTCTACCGCTGCAAGGCGTACGAGGTGCCCGAGGCCGGGCGGGATGCCAAGGGTCAGCACGTCGCGAACCTCCTCGCGCTGCAGCCGGGTGAGGAGATCGCACAGATCCTCGACATCCGCGACTACAAGGCCGCGACCCACCTCGTGCTCGCCACGCGCGACGGCAAGGTGAAGAAGACCTTCCTGAGCGAGTACGACACGAACCGCCAGGGCGGGATCATCGCAATCCGCCTGCGTGGGCAGGACGACGAAGAGGGCGGCGACGAGCTCGTCAGCGCGCTCCTCGTCGACGACACCGACGACATCCTGCTGATCTCCCGGCACGGCATGTCGCTGCGCTTCACCGCCACCGACGATTCGCTGCGCCCGATGGGCCGGGCGACGGAGGGCGTGAAGGGAATGAGCTTCCGCGAGGGCGACTCGTTGCTGTCGGCATCCGTCGCGAAGGATGACGCGTACGTCTTCGTCGTCACCGAGGGCGGCTACGCCAAGCGCACCCGCGTCGGCGAGTACCGGCTGCAGGGGCGCGGCGGACTGGGCATCAAGGTCGCCAAACTGAGCGAGGATCGCGGTGATCTCGCGGGCGGTCTGATGGTGTCCGAGGACGACGAGGTCTTGGTGGTTCTTGCCAGCGGCAAGGTGGTACGCTCTGCCGTGGCCGAGGTCCCAGCGAAGGGTCGCGACACCATGGGTGTCGTCTTCGCCCGTCCCGATGACGACGATCGCATCCTCGCGATCGCCCGCAACGGAGAGCGGACGCTGGGCCAGGCTCCCGAGACGGAAGAGCCCCCCGCCGCCGCAGACGAGACCACGCCCGCGAGCCCCGAAGAGAGTGACACTGACGCATGAGCACGGTAGCCGACAAGCTGGCGAAGAAATCCTCCAGCAAGACCAGCGCGAAGCAGGTGCGCCTGCGCCTCGTCTACGTCGACTTCTGGTCGGCCGTGAAGCTGTCCTTCCTGGCCGCGGTCGCTCTCGCGATCGTCACGGTCGTGGCGACGTTCCTCGTCTACATGGTGCTGCAGACGACCGGCATGATCACCCGTCTGGATGACCTGTTCAAGGCGTTCGACGACAACTTCACGCTGAGCGATTACATCAACCTGCCGCAGGTGATGGCCTTCGCCGCGATGGTCGCGATCTTGAACCTCATCGTCGTGACGGTGCTGGGCGCGGTCGTTGCCGGCATCTACAACCTGATGGTGAAGGTCACCGGCGGACTGCTCGTCGGCTTCACCTCGAACTGATCCGATTTTCGGATTGCCCGCGAGTCGGGTAAAGTCTTGGAGGTTGACGGCGGCGACGCCGGTCTCCAGACGGGGCTATAGCTCAGGCGGTTAGAGCGCTTCACTGATAATGAAGAGGTCCCAGGTTCAAGTCCTGGTAGCCCCACCACCCCACCTTCACCGCACCGGGGGCCTTAGCTCAGTTGGTAGAGCGCCTGCTTTGCAAGCAGGATGTCAGGAGTTCGAATCTCCTAGGCTCCACCCAAAGTGTCTTACGGGAACACGCGACATCGGAAGATGGCGAGTGTTCCCGTTTGGTCTTCTTGCTTCCGATTGCGGCGTTCGTCTGGGTGACGATGGTGGCGAACGGCTCTGCGAGGCGTGGGCGCAGCTGCTCGTCGTCGGTGATCTCCAGTCGCGTGTAGAACGCTTGGTTCGCGAGCCTGCGGTTCCCGTCGTCGGAGTTTGCGTAGGTGTGTTGAGCGTCCGCCAGCAGTCGGAGGCTGTCGTGGAGGAATGCTCGCGCCTCGGAGTGGTGCTCGTCATGCTGGGCGAGGCGCTGCTCGATGTCGGCGAGGCCCGCTCGGATGCGATCTTGGTGCCGCTTCAAGGTCGGCAGATCGATGGCGTCTGCGAAGTGCGCGGCCAGCAGCTTGTCGCTCTCGGCTTCAAGCCGTGCCCTGCTACCGGTGAGGTCGGCGAACTCCTGATCCCGCCCCGCACTCTGCTCATCGAACGCAGCATCCACTTCGGCAGCGAGGTGACGGTAGTCGTCCTCGCTGATCGTGATGTCGCGGTAGGAGTCCTCGACCAGCCGTTCGGCAACCTGGACGGGCACGGCGCGGCGGGTGCAGGTCGTCTTCTTCGCGGCCCTCCCGGAGCAGACGAAGTAGGCGTACGTCGTGCCGCGCGGGTTGGTCGCAAAGTCCAACAGCATCCGCGACCCACACGACCCGCAATGCAGCAGCCCTTTCAAGTGGTGCGCGTGCTGGACGTGCCGCGTCATCCGCGCGTTGCGCGCCTTCAGCAGCGATTGCACCTGATCGAACAGCGCGGGCTCGATCAGTGGCCCGTGCGCACCCGGGTGCAGCGCTCCCTTGTAGCGGATCACGCCCGCGTAGTACGGGTTCGTGAGCAGCTTGTAGAGCGTGTTCTTCCCCAACGGTTTGGACGGTCGCTTCGGCGACGGCACCGTCGTCAATCCCCGCGCGGTGAGGTCACGCAACAGCCCGGTGACGGAGGTCTCGCCCTTGGCGTAGGTCTCGAACGCCCACCGGATCAACGGGGCACGCTCGGGATCAACCTCGACCGTGCGAATCTCCCGGCCCTGCTCGTCGGTGCGGCGGACGTTGAGGTAGCCGACCGGGGCACGCATCGGAGTGCCGCCCTGAGAGAGCTTCTGAGTCAGACCCTTGGTGACTTCGGTGGCGAGGTTGCGGCTGTAGAACTCCGCGATGGACGACATGATGCCATGCACTAGCATCCCCGACGGCGTCTGGTCGATCGACTCGGTAGCCGACACGAGCGTCACCCCAGCAGATAGCAGTGCTTGGTGGATTGCCACGTCGTCGGCACGGTTGCGGGCGAGCCGGTCGAGCTTGTGAACGATGCAGAAGGTCACGCGGGTTGCGGTGATGAACGCCAGCATCTCCTTGAGCCCGTCACGGTCTGCCGACCGCGCGGATTCTCCGGCGTCGATGAACTCGCGCACGACCCGCGCACCCAGCTCGTCGGCCTTCCGGGCATTGGCCTCGCGCTGCGCGGGGATGGAGAACCCTTCCTCGGTGCCGCCGCGCTCGGCCTGCTCACGGGTGGAGACGCGCAGGTAGGACACTGCGAGCAGCACGGGCGTGGCGGAAGCGGCACCCAGCGGTGAGGAGTTGATGGTGGTAGCGGTGCTCATTGTGGGCCTCCTTGCGGGAGTGATGCTTGGTCTCGATTCTCTCGCGCACCCCTGACAAACCGAAGGGCTGGAGGTGCCTCGAAGAACTCGTCGGGCAGCCGGAGCCCGTAGGGGTCGGGCTCGCCAGCGACCCAGGCGCGGTGCCGCGCCTCTGCGATGCCGAGTACCCACTCGATGAGCTTGCCCAGGTCAGGCTCATCCCGCCGCGTCACCCGCAGCCTCAGATTTCTCGTCTCGTCAGCCATGACAGACAGGTGCACGCTCGCCCGCACGATGCACGAAACTCTGCTTCAAGATCGTTCCTCACCGAGACAACACGCGTCTTGTACATCGAGGATTCGCCACTTACGTCGGTGACGAAACCGACGTACCGTAGAACATGGCTCTCAAACGCTACGACCCCGACGAGGCGGAGTTCGATGCCCGCTACCAGCGATGGCTTGCCGCCCTCGAATCCGGCGACGAAGCCGAACTCGTCGAAGCAACGGCGGCGATCCCCACCCTGAACAGCCGAGTGCTCGACAGGTTCTTCGCTGTCGGGAGCGACGAGCTCGGCAGGCCTGGGAAGCGGGCGATGGAGCAGCGTCTGATCGTCCTCCTGAGCGAGCTTCGCCCACACGAAGCCGCCCGCATCCGCGAACTACACAAGGCCAGGCAACGGCGTCTCGACCGCACGGCCCGCATCGGCCGCACCGTGGAGCTGCCGACGAAGTGCGCGCGCTGCGGCGGCAAGCTCAAGGATGTGAAGCCGACGGGCAGGCCGCGTATCTATTGCTCGCCGGCTTGCCGCAAGGCCGCGTACGAAGACCGCCGAGCCCACCGTGACGGTGCGGTGCAGGTTCAGGTCGTGGAGCGCGTCGTCACCGAGGTCAGAGAGCGACGTATCGATGTGCCCCACCCGCGAAGCGAGTGCATCCGCCAGGTCTTCGCCAACGACGACGCGCTCGTGAACGTGATCTGGGCACTCATCGAAGCCGTCCGAGGCGGCCAAGACCCCGCCTTCAGCCCCGACCAGCCGAGGTTCTGGGACCTCTACAACAACACCGAAGTTCTCCACGAGGCCCTGGTCAAACGCGCCGCGAGCCACGAGATGCCAGAACTTGCCGAGGCAGCTGAGGAGATCCCCGTTGTGGCGACCAGCGTCCAACGCAACATGCAACGCTTCACCCACAAGCCGTCGCCTGGCGAGGTGGCCGACGATGGGCGCGACCTGCGGTTCCCTCCCTGAGCCTGAGAGAATGTCAGAGGTGGCGTCTAGCGTCATCCTCTGGGGAGTGAAGCTGTCTGAACCGGTTTTGGGTTCGTGTGCTCACGACCCGCTGTTCGCCCACCGGAAGCTCGACTCGAAGGACACGCGTTGCCGCAGGACTCCATCAACCACGCTCGGATCGTCGCTCTCATCTGGGGTATCGCCGACGACGTGTTGCGTGACCTCTACGTGCGGGGCAAGTACCGTGACGTGATCCTCCCGTTCACTGTGCTGCGGCGCCTCGACAGCGTGCTTGAACCCACGCGCGAGGCAGTGACGGCGATGAAGAAGACCCTTGATAGCGCGGGGATCACGAATCAGGACGGCCCGCTGCGTGACGCTGCGAAGCAAGACTTCTACAACACCTCGGGCTTCACCCTGCGCGACCTTCGTAGCATCGCGAACGCAACTCGGTTGCGTCAGAACTTCGAGGCCTACCTCGACGGGTTCTCGCCGAACGTGCAGGAGATCATCGACAACTTCGAGTTCCGCAACCAGCTCACGCGCCTCACCAAAGCCGACGCACTTGGCGCGTTGATCGAGAAGTTCCTCTCACCTGACCTCGACCTGTCACCTGCGGGGCTCGACAACCATGGCATGGGTACGGTCTTCGAAGAGCTGGTGCGGCGCTTCAACGAAGAGAACAACGAAGAGGCCGGTGAACACTGGACACCGCGTGACGCGGTGCGGCTGATGACCCGCCTCATGTTCGAGCCAATCGCAGACAAGATTCCGTCGGGCACGTACCGCCTGTACGACGGAGCGATGGGCACTGGCGGCATGCTCACCGTCGCCGAGGAGACCCTCAAGCAGCTCACTGCACCCGCGGGCAAACAGGTCTCCACGCACCTCTACGGCCAGGAGATCAACGCCGAGACCTACGCCATCGCGAAGGCCGACCTCATCCTCAAGGGAGACGGCCAGGCAGCCGACAACATCATCGGCGGCCCGGAGTACTCGACGCTCTCGAACGATGCGTTCGCCGGTCAAGAGTTCGACTTCATGCTCTCCAACCCGCCCTACGGCAAGAGCTGGAAGACCGACCAAGACCGGCTCGGCGGAGCGAAGAAAATCATCGATCCCCGCTTCATCGTCACCCACGACGGTGACTCCGACTACTCGCTGGTCACCAGATCGAGTGATGGTCAGCTCATGTTCCTGGCGAACCTGATCTCGAAGATGAAGCAGGGCACCGCTCTCGGCTCACGCATCGCATCCGTACATAACGGTTCCTCCCTGTTCACCGGCGACGCCGGGCAGGGTGAGAGCAACTTCCGCCGCTGGATCATCGAGAACGACTGGCTCGAAGCGATCGTCGCCCTGCCGCTGAAGATGTTCTACAACACCGGCATCGCCACGTACGTGTGGGTGATCACCAACCGCAAAGAAGAGCGCCGCAAGGGCAAAGTGCAGCTCATCGACGCCACCGAATGGTTCACCCCGCTGCGCAAGAACCTCGGCGAGAAGAGCGTCGAGATCAGCACGGCCGATGCAGACCGCATCCTTGCCACGTTCCAAGCCTTCGACCAGACGAACGACCCCGACCACTCCAAAGTGTTTGACGACGCAGACTTCGGCTACTCGAAAATCACCGTCGAACGCCCACTGCGCATCGTCGGCATCGATCCTGAGCGAGCCTACAAGACTGCCGAGATCAAGAAGCTCAAGGAAGAGGGCGTTCGTGACGAGTCCGCGCCGCCAGTCATCAAGAAGGTGCTGCCGTTCGCGGCGAAGCCAAACCCGCTCTGCGGGTACTACGAGGCGGTGATCGACGGACGCACCCGTGTGGTCGAGTACGAACCCGATACCGAGTTGCGCGACACCGAACAAGTGCCGCTCACCGAACCCACAGGCGAGTGGTCTAGTGGCATCGAAGCCTTCTTCCGTCGCGAGGTGCTGCCCTACGCCCCGGACGCCTGGATCGACGAGTCCAAGACCAAGATCGGCTACGAAATCTCCTTCACCCGCCACTTCTACAAGCCCGCGCCGATGCGCACCCTCGCCGAGATTCAGGCGGACATCCGCGCGCTCGAAGCTGAAACTGACAACCTCATTGCCGAGATCGCGGGGAAACAAGCATGACTGACATCGACCGCAATATCGATGGCGTCGCGAAGACAGTGGCTGAGGTACTTGAAAAGAAGAAGTACTCGATCGACTACTACCAGCGCGAATACAAGTGGGAGGCGAAGCAGATCGCCGAGCTTGTCTCTGACCTGACTGCGAAGTTTCTCGCCCTGTACGAACCTGATCATGCTCGCAAGGACGTTGCCAAGTACGCCGGCTACTACCTGGGATCCATCATCATCTCGCAGAAGGGCAGCCAACCGTTCGTGGTGGATGGACAGCAGCGCCTCACGAGCCTGACCCTGTTTCTGACCTACTTGCGTAGGCTCCAGGAAGGTCGGGGCGAGATCGTCAACATCGACGAACTGATCTACTCCGAGAAGTTCGGAGAGAAGTCCTTTAACCTCGACGTACCTGACCGTAACGACTGCATGGAGGCGCTGTTCGAGTCAGGCCAGTACGAGCCGCCTGCCGACGCTACAGAGTCCGTCCATACCCTCGTAGCAAGATACTCAGAACTGGATGGGCTCTTCCCGGAAGAGCTGAAATCAGACGCGCTGCCCTACTTCATCGACTGGCTGAAGGATCGCGTCCAGCTGGTGCAGATCACCGCGTACAGCGACGTCGACGCGTACGCCATTTTCGAGACGATGAACGACCGCGGCCTCAAGCTCACCCCGGCCGACATGCTCAAAGGGTTTCTGCTCGCGAACATGGAAGAAGGCGAGCCGCGCACCAGCGCCAACGATCTATGGCGCAAACGCCTCCGTGGCTTGGACGAGCGTGAAGAGGACGCAAGCTCTGACTTCCTCAAGACATGGCTCCGCAGCCAGTACGCCACCAAGATTCGTGAACGCAAGAGGGGTGCGAGGCCAGAAGACTGGGACCGGATCGGCACCGAGTTCCACCGCTGGCTGCGCGGCGCGCGCCACCAGGTTGGATTGAACTCCCGCGAGGACTTCTACCAGTTTGTCGCTCGGGATCTCGAGTTCTACGGCCATCAGTATGCGCGAGTCCTGGATACATCAACCGGAACATTCCAGTCGGACGGTCCACTGCGTTTCGTCCGCTTCAATGCCGACCAGGGATTCACCCTGCAGAACCAGCTCTTGCTGGCGCCTCTCCGAGTCGATGACAATGCGGCGACGATTGACACGAAGCTGGAACTGGTGGGTCGATACGCCGACATCATGTTGGCTTGGCGCATCTGGAACTACCGTTCAACCGCGTACTCGACGATGCAGTACGCGATGTTCAACATAATGCGTGACATCCGCGGTGTGGATGTAGAGCGGCTCGCCACGACTCTTCGGGATTCTCTGCTGAGGAACGACGAGACCTTCGACTCCAACAACGAGCTCGCCGTACATCAGCAGAACCGCGGTCAGCTCCACAAGCTTCTCGCTCGGATCACAGACCACATCACAGTCGGTTCTGGCCAGGCATCGAGCTACATCGAGCTGACCAATGGGGCGAATGTGAAATACGAGGTCGAACACATCTGGGCCGACCACGCAGACCAGCACGCCGACGAGTTTGCGCATGAAGCTGACTTCGCGCGTCATCGCAACCGCATCGGTGGCCTGCTCCTGCTCCCCAAACAGTTCAACGCCAGCTACAACGACGATCCGTACGAGTCGAAACTCCCGCACTACTTCAAGGAGAACCTTCTCGCCGCAAGCCTTCACCCGCTCAGCTACGAGAAGAACCCTGGCTTCCTCACCTTCATCAAGCAGACAGACCTCCAGTTCAAGCCCTATGCCGAGTTCAAGGCAGCCGACCTTGTGGAACGCGGCAACCTCTACCGCGACATCGCCAAGCAAATCTGGAACCCCGACGAGCTCCTTCGAGTAGCTGAGACTGCGGGCGAGCGCCGATGATGTTTCGGGATCTACCGCGGTATGCAGCCACGAAACCGAATGCTTTCTGGCAAACAGATGTGCCCGCAGCATGGCAAGAAGTCCCTGGTCTCGCGGTTGTCAGCGAGAACCAGAATAAGAACGGGGGCCTCACCGAGACGCAAGTTCTCTCTTTGAGCTTCGGGAAAGTCGTGGTTAAGCCGGTTGAGTTGCAACGGGGTCTTGTGCCTGAGTCATACGAGAACTACCAGATCCTTGACCCGGGAGACATCGTCATACGTCCGACCGATCTGCAGAACGATCAGCGCTCGATCCGCGTAGGGCTGGTGCGTGAGCGCGGTATCATCACCTCTGCATACATCGGGCTGCGTGCAACGGGCGATTGGGAATCCGAGTATACGTACCTCTATCTGTCGGTCGTGGACTCCAGTAAGCGCATCTATGGCATGGGTAGCGGGCTCCGCCAGCAACTCGGATGGGCCGACATCAAGCGGATGCCGTGCTTGGTGCCGTCGAGAGAGGAGCAGGCGGCGATCGTGAAGTACCTCGCCCACGCGAACGCCCGCATCGACAGAGCCATCACCGCCAAACGCCGTCTCATCGCCTTCCTCGAAGAGCAAAAGCTTGCGACTGTAGATGGTGCCGTACTGGCGGGTTGGCCATGCATCCCAATCAAGAGGGCTCTGCAATCGATGACAGCGGGTATCTGGGGGGCGAGCCCTGAAGAATCGAATGACCCTGCGAGGTGGTGTGTTCGAGTGGCGGACTTTGACTATCCTGCCGCGGGCGTGATGGATTCCCCTAAGACACATCGAGCAATCGCGGATCGGGAATTTTCGCCCCGATCACTCATCCGCGGAGATCTTCTGCTGGAAGGCTCCGGCGGAGGAGACAAAACGCCCGTCGGGCGGGTGGTGATCTTCGATCACGATGAGGACGCCGTATGTTCGAACTTCCTGCAACGACTGAGACCAGCTGACAACGTCGACCCCAAGTTTCTCGCCCTGATGCTCAGACGTCTTCATGCGAGTGGTGAAGTGCGCAAATACATCAAACAGACAACCGGCATCCAGAACCTGGATCTCGGTGCGTATCTCTCGCGTGAGATTCCGATGCCGCCCCTCATGGATCAGCAGCGAGCGGCGTCCGCTGTGGAGGCAGAGCTTCACGAAATCGACACCGTTGTATCACGCGTGCAACAGGAAATCGCGCTCCTGCGAGAGTTCCGCACTCGGCTGGTTGCCGATGTGGTGATGGGTCAGGTCGACGTACGTGCGGTGGCGGCGATGCTGCCCGATGCTCCTGAGCCGGTCGATGACCTGGCGGCTGATTCTAATGACGATGTCGCCGACGCGCTTGTTGAAGTCGACGGGTAGGACATACGGGCGCTGCACCCACCGGCGGGCACGTCTAGTCAGAGTGCAAATCAGAGTGCGAACTTATCACTCTAGAGTGCGAAGTGTCGCACTCTGGTCGTAGGCTTGGCGCATGACGTGGAACGCCGATTCGATGAGTGCGCTGGTGCAGGACTTGCGCGCGCATCGGGGTGACTTCACTGACCTTGAAGTGAAGCGTGGTTCGGCTGGTGTGCCTGATCTTGCGGCGACGCTGTGCGCGTTCGGGAACATGCCTAACGGCGGCACGATCGTTGTCGGGCTCGATGAGGCCCGCGGGTTTGAACCGGTCGGTGTTGCTGACCCTGCCGCGATGTCGCAGGCGATCGCCTCCCAAGCCCGATCCGCCGTCGATCCGCCTGTGGCCGTTTCATTCGAGGTGGTGCACCTCGAGGAGAAACCTCTTGTGGTTGCGACTGTTGCGGGAGTACCCGCGAGCCAGCGACCGTGCCGAACGGCGGGGCGGGCGTACTTGCGGCAGGCGGATGGCGACTACGCGGTGAGTGCCGCTGAGGAGCAACAGATGCTCGCAATGCGCGACAGGCCACGCTTTGACGCCACCCTCATTGAAGGCACCACGGTCGGTGACCTCGACGGGCGGTTGATGCGTGCCTTCACCGCATCTGCGCGGCAGGCGTCGCGACGCCTCGGCAACGTCGACGACGCCACCGTGTTGCGCCGCAAGGGCGTGATCGACCACAAGAGCGATCAGCTCACGATCGCCGGGCTCTACGCGCTTGGGGAGTACCCGCAGCAGTTCGCGCCGAGTTTTTCCGTGACCGCCGCGGTCGTGACCGAGCCGGGCTCACCGAACCGGTTGATCGACCTCGCGCACTTCGATGGTCCGATCCCAGATTTGCTGGATGCGAGCCTGGACTGGCTGCAGCGGAACATGCACAGTGGCATTCAGGTGCGCGCTGATGGCCACAACGTCAACCGGCCGGAGTTTCCTGCGGGTGCCCTCCGGGAGTTCATCGCGAATGCGCTGGTCCACCGTGACCTCAGCCCGCACACGCAGTCGAAGCAGGTGGAGATTCGGCTGCTGCCCGATCGTCTGGTGATCGCAAGCCCCGGTGGGCTCTGGGGCGTCAGCCGCGAGCAGCTCGGCGTGCCTGGAGCGAAGTCTGCGGTCAACGAGTACCTGTATGAAATCTGCCGCCACCTGAGTACGACGAGCGGTACACGTGTGATCGAAGGCGAGGGCGGCGGCATCCGTGAGGCCGAGCGGGAGCTGCGCGAGTGGCAGATCGACCCGCCGATCTTCATCGACCGGGCGGTGTCGTTCACGGTCATTCTGATGCGCCCGAACATGACGGCCCGCGCGGACGCGCCGCCTGACAAACTGGCGCCAGCCGCTGCTGACCCGCAGGAGCGGATCGTCGCAGTGCTGCGGCAGGGCGCAATGGATCGAAACGGGATCATCGCAGCAACGGGTCTCACGCGCTCTCAGGTGCGGTACGCCCTGGACAAACTCGTCAAGAACGGCAGGGTTGCCATGGTCGGCCGTTGGGGTGACCGGAACACCCGCTACGCGATAGAAGAGAAAGGCTGAGCATGCAGCGACTCAACGAAGCGAGCCTGGAAGAACTCATCGTCGCGCAGATGGCCGATGGCGGCTGGACCGAGGGTGCTGCAGCCGACTTCGATGCAGCTTACGCGCTCGATCTCGATCACCTGACTGCGTTCATCGAGGAGACGCAGCCGAATGCTGCGAAGGCGTTGTCGCTTGCCGAGTCGTCCCCCGCGAGTCACAAGTTCCTGGCGCGGGTGCAGGGTGAGATCACCAAACGTGGCATCGTGCACCTGTTGCGCAATGGCGTCGACCACCTCGGACAGCACATCGACCTGTATTATCCGACACCGACGGAGGGTAACGCGAGGGCTGCCGAGTTGTTCGCGAAGAACCGCTTCGTCATCACCCGCCAGGTGCATCACAGCCCAAGCAACCGCGGCGACGCCATTGATCTCGTGGCGTTTGTGAACGGGCTTCCCGTGTTCACGTTCGAGTTGAAGAACAATATCACCAAGCAGACCGTCGACGACGCAGTGCAGCAGTACCAGCGCGACCGCGACCCTCGCGAGCTGCTGTTCGCGTTCGGGCGCACGATCGCGCACTTCGCGCTCGATGATCAGCGAGTCCGGTTCACCACGCACCTGAAGGGCAGCTCGTCGTGGTTCCTGCCGTTTGACCAAGGCTTCAATGACGGGGCGGGTAACCCACCGAACCCCGACGGCGTGATGACTGACTACCTCTGGCGGCGCATCCTTGCCCCACAGAGCCTCGCGGGAATCATCGAGAACTACGCACAGATCGTCACCGAGAAGACCCCAGCTACGGGCAAGAAGACCTCGAAGGCGATCTTCCCCCGCTTCCATCAACTCGACGTCGTGCGTCGCCTGCTCGCAGATGTGGAAGCGAACGGCGCCGGCAGGCGGTATCTCATTCAGCACTCCGCGGGCAGCGGCAAGTCCAACTCAATCGCCTGGCTCGTTCATCAGCTCGCCGAGGCCACCCACCAGCGTCGCGTCGCGTTCGATTCGATCATCGTCGTCACCGACCGGGTGATCCTCGATGACCAGCTCTCTCAGACGATCAAGTCGTTCCTGCAGGTCGGCTCAACGGTCGTCCACGCCGACCGTTCCGGTGATCTTCGTCGCGCGATTGAAACGGGCAAGAAGATCATCGTCACCACGGTGCAGAAGTTCCCCTACATCCTCGACGACATCGGATTGGAGCATCAGGGACGCAGTTTCGCGATCGTGATCGACGAAGCTCACTCCTCCCAGGGCTCCAAGACCTCGGCGGCAGTCTCCCGTGCGCTCGGCGGCGCAGCGGATACCGACGAGGATGAGAGCGTTGAGGATCAGATCAACCGGATCATCGAAGCGAAGAAGCTCCTGCCGAACGCGAGCTACTTTGCGTTCACCGCGACACCGAAGAACAAGACGCTGGAGATGTTCGGCGAGCCCGTCGCGAACCCCGACGGTACGGTCGGACACCGGCCGTTCCATTCCTACACAATGAAGCAGGCCATCCAGGAGGGCTTCATCGTCGACGTGCTCGCGAACTACACCCCAGTCGGCAGCTATTACAAGCTGATGAAGACCGTCGAAGACGACCCCGAGTTCGACGTGCGACGTGCATCAAAGAAGCTCCGAGCCTACGTCGAGGGCAATGAGCATGCGATCGCGCAGAAGGCCGACATCATGGTGGATCACTTCCTCACCCAGGTGATCGGCAAGCAGAAGATTGCAGGGCAGGCCCGCGCGATGATCGTGACCTCGTCTATCCCGAGGTGCATTGAATACTTCCACGCCGTGAGCGAGGCGCTGGTAGCCCGCAAGAGCCCGTACAGAGCGATTGTCGCGTTCTCTGGCGAGCACGACTACAAGGGCATGCAGGTCACCGAAGCCAGCCTCAACGGGTTCCCCTCCCGGGTGATCGCCGAGCACGTGAAGAGCGACCCGTACCGGATTCTCGTCGTCGCCAACAAGTTCCAGACCGGGTACGACGAGCCGCTGCTGCACACGATGTACGTCGACAAACCCCTCTCGGGCGTGCTCGCCGTGCAGACGCTCTCCCGCCTCAACCGTGCGCACCCGGCCAAGCACGAGACGTTCGTGCTCGACTTCGCCAACGACGCAGACGACATCCAAAGGGCTTTCGATCCCTACTACCGCACGACCGTTCTCGCCGAAGAGACCGACGCAAACAAGCTCCACGACCTGGTGAACGACCTCGACGCGTTCGGCATCTACACGCCGGAGCACGTGGACGAGTTCGTCGAACGGTACCTGCGCGGCGAGCCACGCGACCGGCTCGACCCACTGCTTGACGTGTGTGTCGCCGAGTACGTCGAGCTGCCCGACGAGGACGACCAGGTGAAGTTCAAAGGCGACGCGAAGGCTTTCCTGCGCACTTACAACTTCCTGTCGACCGTGCTGCCCTACGGCAGCGCCGAGTGGGAAAAACGGTCGATCTTCCTCGACCACCTCGTACCGAAGCTCCCTGCGCCGAAGGAAGAGGACTTCGCAGCCGGAATCCTTGAAAACATCGACCTTGAGTCCTACCGTGCCGAGAAGCTCGCGGCCATGAGAATCGTGCTTGACGACGAGGACGGCGTGCTCGCCCCGATCCCCGCTGCGGGCGGCGGCGCTCACCTCGGCCCGGAGCTGGAGAAGCTCTCTGAGATCGTGAAGAGCTTCAACGCCCACTTCGGCGACATCGAATGGAACGACGCCGACAGGGTCGAACGGTTCATCACCGAGGAAATCCCGAAACTGGTTTCCGAAGACGAGGCGTACCGCAACGCCCAGGCCAACAACGACCCCGCCAACGCCCGCGTCGAAAGTGACCGTGCACTCAGCCAGGTGATGCTGCGGTTGATCGCTGACGACACCCAGCTCTTCAAAGAGTTCCAAGACAACGACAGCTTCAAACGCTGGCTCGCCGATGCCGTCTTCAACGCGACGTACAGGAAGAGCGCATGAGCGCCGGGCCAGCGCGGGAGACTGCGCTCGTCGGTTTGACGCTGCAAGAGTCATCGTCAAGGAGAATCAAGTGAAAGCGCGACGGCTCACCTTCTACCTTCTTCGTCAGGACGTTGCCGAGTTCGAAGACGCACTGGACCCGGAGAAGGCTAACATCGCGGTGGATCTTGATTCGTCTGCGGGAGTTAACGGGCGGTTCTTCTATGTCCAGCCCCGATCGTCCATCCCTTCATGGGTCGGATTCGTTCAGCCTGTGCTCGCGGACCAACTCGGCAGCCTCAGATCCTCTTCAACCTCCGCCCTACTGCTCCTGCGCACCAGTGGGCGCATCTTCGCGCTCACCTTCGGGTACGGTCGGTCGCTTCTCGATCTGTCGAAGATCGAGTACCAGTTCGGTCTGCGGGTGGCACTCAACCGCATCGATCCACGTCAGATTCGAAGTCTGGATACCAAGACCTTCGAGGATCTTGTGGTCTCAACGAACACTCAAGCGAGCAAGAGCGCTGAGCTGCCCACCTTCGGTGTCGACGTATCGCGCGACATCCTGAGAGCAGTCACTGGGGAGCCGCGCGACCAGTCCGTGACGAAAAGAATCGCCGGTGCGGACTCACTTGTGATGGGAGTCAAGGCGCCGGTGACGGAGCTGCCTGCCATCTGCGATGACCTACTTGTCGCGTTCGCAGCCGACGACTACAAGACAGACTTTGGGTGGATCGACCAACTCTCGCTGGTGCGTGACAGCGCAATTGTCGGAGCGCTCAACGATCTGCTCGTGGAGCAGTTGAGGAGCGGGGCGACCGGATCAACGCACCTGGCGATGCCGGAAGCAATCGATTGGGAGGACATCGACGGGTTCAAGATCGCAGGAACACGAAGCCATGTCTATGACGACCTTGACCTCGATGAATACCTCGACCGCATCGGAGACGACCGCGCCACCATCACCGTCGAGAATCTCAAGTCCAGATCCGTGTCGGTGAGGTTCGGACGCTCAGGGAACTTTGACAAGCGCTGGAACCTCTATCAGTGCCTCGTCACTGAGCAGCGGATCAACGACCAACTACACGTTCTCATAGAAGGTCGCTGGTTCGCCGTCAGCACCACCTTGGTCGAGGAGGTCGATGCTTTCGCTGCTGGACTCATCGACGCGACAGTTCAGCTTCCCCCAGCACACGTCGGCGAGGTTGAAGCCGACTACAATGCCCGCCTCGCCCTCAGCTCGCCCGAGCACCTCCTCAAGCTCGATGCACGCATCAAGCGGCCAGGAGGTGCCAGCAGCGGCATCGAGTTCTGCGATGTCCTCTCGGATGATGGCGACTTGATCCATGTGAAGCGCAAGTCCCGTTCCGCAACACTGAGCCACCTCTTTGCCCAAGGCGGAGTGTCCGCCGCAACGTTCGTCAATGACGGCATCTTCCGCACACAGGTCCGCGAACTGATCCAGGCAGAAGTGTCGCAGGAAGCTCTTGAGGCCTGGTTGCGCTTGGTGCCCAGCGCAGGGGAAGCCGTCGATAGATCTCGCTACCGTGTGACCTACGCTGTCATCGCCAACTCCAGTCGTGAAGGGCGAGACTGGCTGCCCTTCTTCAGCAAACTGAATCTGATGCAACAGGGACGACAACTCTCGACGATGGGGTTCACCGTCGCGATCGCGCGGATTCCGATCATCGATCCGGGCCAAAGCGAGAACGAGAAGATCCAAAGTGTCTCATGAACCGCTGAATCTCGATGACGACGGCGAGTGGGCAGGAGAGTGGTGGCTTCCCGACGAGCCCGACCACAAGGTGCCGGGCACTCTCCGGTACACGAGCACTGATGGGCTGACGCTCACGTTGATCGGCACGTTCGAGGACCGCATCAGCACGACGATCTCCCCTGGCGTGGTGGCGTTTCATGAAGGACGCCGAACGTGGGAGGTGATCCATGGTGCTGCCGAGCAGCGAGAAATCACACTCTTTGGCTGCGTCCCGAACGGTGGCAAGCGCACGTACGGTGCACGCGTCAAGACTCCCGACAAACAGACGCTCAGACGGTCAAGGCCGATGGAGTCGAGTTCACTCTTGCGCACCGCCACACCTTGCCGTTCTTCGATCAACGTCGGGGCGGGACTACAGGCCGTGTGCGTGACACGACGTTCTCGCGGGTCGTCCGGGAGACGCCGTTCTCGTGGAGCGAGGCGATGGGCTTCGCTCGGCTGGTTCAGGACTTGATCGCGCTGGCCACGCATCGTGCTGCAGGAGTGATCTGGCTGCGGCTGAAATTGGCGGAGGGCGACACCGAGCCTGAGCCCAGCAGACCGCAACGCGACTGGAACGTCGAGGTGATCTACTCTCCCTCGAAAGTGGGCGATCACGATGCGAAGGTCATCGAGCCGCACCGCGTGTTCTTCACGTGCGAGACGCTTCCGTTCGAGGAGGTCATCCCTCGCTGGTGCGAGGTGCACGAGCGGCTGCAATCAGCGCTGAACATGATTCTTGGGCTCCGCTACGCGCCCGCCCAGTACATCGAGAACAACCTGCTGACGGCGGTCGGAGCGGCTGAGGTACTACACCGCGGTCTCGGCATAGACGAGCCACCAATGCCGCGTGAAGAGTTCAACCCGATGCGCGAAGCGATGTTGGCGCACGTGCCTGAGGAGCATCGTGAGCGCATCAAGGGCTCCCTCCGCAACGATCCCACGCTACGAGAACGGTTGTGCGCCCTTGCTGCGCGGCCAGATCAGGAGTCGATGTCCATGCTCGTGCCGGATATTAACCGATGGGCACGACGAACGACACGAGCGCGCAACGACCTGGCCCATGAAGGGCGAACCCCGAATCACACTTTCGAGGAGTTAATCGCCATCGTGGACGTCACCACTGCGGTGGTGATATTGAACCTGCTGCACGAGGTCGGACTATCCGCGGAGCGGCAGCGAGAGATCGTCAAGGAGCACCCGCAGTTGCGTGCGACGGCTCGACAAGCGAGTAGGCATCTATGCGCTCTCAAGGATCAATGTTGACCTCGCCGACGATACGAAATTGAGGCTCGTCGCGCATGTCAAACGATGTCGCTTGCCACATCAACAGGCGGTCGATTCATCTTTCATCACGACCTCCGCGTCTTCGCCCACACCGTACCCCGGTGAATTCCGTACCGGCGCGCCAGCGCTTTCACGCTCACGCCCTGCGTGTTAAGACGGGGCTTCGGGTAGCGCGGATGTAACGATCTGGTAGCACGCGCGCGGGGACACGGTAGCGCTCTGATGGTGGGTTCGAGGATGGTTCTCGCCGCGGCCAAGGGCTGGTCGCTGGTGGAGAGGAGCGTCGGCGATGACGGACTACCGGTTTGTGATGGGCCTGCTGTTGCAGGGGTATGCGTATAGGCAGATCGAGGCGATGGCGGGGTGCTCGCATCGCGCGATCGCCAGGGCCCGGCGGGTGCTCGATGAGGAGGGGTTCACGACGCGGGAGCAGGTCGACGGGCTGTCGTTGGAGGACATCGGTCGGCTGTTCACCGATGGTCGCAAGAGTGTGGTCGAGGAGTTCGTCCCGGTCGATATCGGGCTCTGCGCATTCTGGGTGGGGTGAGGCGCTCGGGCGTGGCGTGACGGGGTGAGGTGGGTCGAGGCCCGGAGGATCGGTAGCGACCAAGCAACC
>NZ_JAJJIB010000012.1:0-77834 GCF_020905435.1 Microbacterium sp. F2E
ACCCCCGCCGAGACCCGGGCCGCCTACTACGCCCAGACCGCAACCGCGGCCTGAAATCCACAAAGAGATCGTCTACGAAGCTTGACACAGCCCACGGGCCCGCGCCGGCATCCACTGAGTTCGCTGTCATCGACTGCGTCGGCCAGAACCAGCCGAGCGCCGTTGCCTGCGCTGTCGACAAGGATCAGCGGGGCGGGTACTTCCAGATCGAGAACCTCGCCTGGGGTGCCTACGAACTGATCGAGACGCGTGCACCTGCAGGTTACGTCCTCGATTCCACGCCGCGACCGTTCACCGTGAGTGCGACTTCCCTGCAGGCATCGATCGGCGAGATCGTCAACGTGCAGCGCGAGAGCCCCGCGTTGCCGCTGACCGGCGGTCTCGGAAGAGACTTCTTCACCATCGTCGGCCTCGGTGTGCTCGGGCTCGGGATGGCGTTCGCGATCCTCCTGCGGATCCGGATGCGACGCCGGGAGGTCACCTAGGACTTGCCCATGAGCTCACACAACCGAACTGACGCACCACAAGCGTTCCAAGAACATCCAACAGATCTAGATCGAACGAAAGTATGGGGAGATATGACTATCAAAAGCACAGCAGTCAGGCGAGTGATCGCCGGGGCGGGGGCGTTCGCCCTGGCGGTGACGGGCGTACTCGCATCGGGCATGGCGGCTTCCGCCGTCGTCGGTCCCGGTCCTGACCAGCCCGGCGCCCCGGAGTCGGGCAGCCTGACGATCAACAAGTACAAGGGTCAGCCCACAGCGAACCCGGCCGTCGATGACCTCCTCTCCGGTGTCCAGTTCATCGTGACGCAGGTCGGTCGCACGGTCGATGGGACCTGTGAGCCGCTCGACCTGACCGAGATCTCGGAGTGGGACGGGATCGAGGCGCTGTTCCCGGCCGCAGCCGGCGCGCCGGCATCCGCGCCCTCGGATCCGTTCTGCCTCACGTCGAACGTGTACGACGAGACCACGGACGGCAACGGACAGATCGTTCTGGACGACCTTCCGTTGAGCCTGTACTTCGTGCAGGAGGGCACGGACAACGGCGACAACAGCATCGTCTCGAAGGTGCCCGACTTCTACGTCTCGGTGCCGACCTCGCTCGATGCAGCCGCCGGCTGGGAGTACGACGTCGTCGTGAACCCGAAGAACGCCGTGCTGAACCAGCCGTCCAAGGCGATCGACGAGGACCAGCAGGATCTTGTCGTCGGGTCCGATGTCACGTGGACGCTGGACGTGCCGATCCCGGTGCTGAACAACGACGAGACCTTCACCGAGGCGGTCGTCACGGATGTGCTGGATTCCCGTCTGAGCTACTCGGGAACCACGAGCGTTGAGATCGCCGGTACTCCGACGACCGACTTCGTCTACGACGCAGCTGCCGGCACCTGGACCTTCGGCGCGACCGCGCGTGCGGCCCTCGACGCGGCGGCAGAGGGCTCCAGCATCACGATCGTGTTCACCACCACGGTCAACGCCGTCGGCGACGGCTCGATCCCGAACGACGACTACAGCAGCACGTTCAACGGCACCACCATCCCGGGCGAGGTCGTGCCCTTCACCTATTGGGGTCAGCTGAGCATCCAGAAGAACGACAACTCCACTCCCGTACGCGCACTGGAGGGTGCGGAGTTCCAGGTGTTCGACGCGGCCGACGAGGGCGTGTGCCCCGCCGAGGCCCCGGCCTCGGGCGAGATCGCCACCGGTGTCTCGGACGCGAGCGGCGTAGTGCAGTGGGCCGGCGTGACCCCGACCAACGTGCTCGGACTCTGGGTGGCCAACACCCAGACCGAGGACGCGAGCGTCTCAAAGGTCTACTGCGTCTACGAGACCGTGGTGCCGGCCGGTCACACGGCTGTGCCGTTCGCTCCGGAGGTGACGATCACCCCCGGCGCCCCGGTCACCGGTGAGTCGGCCCTAACGGTGGTCAACGACAAGCAGCAGGGTCCGAACCTGCCCCTGACCGGTGGCACCGGATCGTGGGCGCTCGCGATCGGCGGCCTGCTACTCGTTGGCGGCGGTGTGGCCAGTCTGGTGATCGCGCGCCACCGTCGCGAGAAGGTCGTCGACTGATCGCCTGACGACATCGATGTGGCGGCGGCGCCTCGGTACCGCCGCCACATTCGTGTTTCGATACGGAAGGAACATAGCGCATGTATGCCGCCGATGGTGAGCCTCGCGGTCTCGGCGACCGCCGCCCCTGGCACCTTCCGGTCACCTCCGCCGTCGCGTGCATCGTGATCCTCCTCGGCACGTGCATCTTCCTCTACCCGCAGGTGGCGTCGTGGTTTTCGCAGCGTGAACAGTCGCGGGTGACGGAGCTGGCCCAGGAGTTGATGCAGAAGCCCCCCAATGACAGCGCCGCCCACCGTGCGGAGCAACTAGAGCGCGCCCACAAGTACAACGAAGCGCTGGCATCCGGCGCGGTGTACAAGGCGGGCGAGCACGTGGCCACAGGCGACGGCACCTCGACGGACGAATCGCTGGTCTACGAGGACTTGCTGCGAGTGACCGACACGGGATTCATGGGGCGCCTGCGGTACGACGCTCTCGGTATCGATCTGCCGATCTATCACGGGACATCCGATGCGACGCTCGAGGAGGGGATCGGCCACCTCGAGGGAACCTCGCTTCCCGTTGGCGGTGTGGGGACGAGAGCCGTGCTGACGGCGCACCGGGGGCTTCCCACAGCCACTCTGTTCAACGACCTCGACAAGGCAGCCGTCGGCGACACGTTTGCGATCTCGGTGCTTGGCGAGGTGCTTACCTATCGCGTTGTCGAGACGAAGGTGATCGACCCGAGCGATACCGAGTCGATCCTCGCCGATCGTGACCGCGACCTCGTGACATTGGTGACCTGTACACCGCTCGGCATCAATACGCACCGCATTCTCGTCACCGCAGAGCGGGTCACGCCAACCGCCCCGAAGGACATCGCCGAGGCGGCTAAAGCCCCCGACCTTCCGGGCTTCCCGTGGTGGATCGTGATCCTCAGCGCCGTCGTGCTCGCCCTCGGGCTGTACATCTGGCGCAGCGGCTACCCGCCCGCCGCACCTCGCGCCGCAGCCGACCCGTCCTAAGGTCGCGGTTCGGTTCCCCCGCGAGGTGGTCACTTCCATCGCGACCTGGTCACTTCGCTAGCGAGAAGGTGCACCATCTCGCGATGGAACCGACCTTCTCGGCGGAGAAGTGACCCGGTCGCGAGGTGGGGCATCGCCTCCTCCACAGGAGACCCTGCGCGGGAGTTGTCCACGGATCCGGGGATGCCGCGCCCACGGGGCGTGCGTGTCGGGCACAGTGCCAGGCATGACACCTCGTCCCGACTCCGCACAGCTCTTGCCCCGGTTTCCGGTACAGGACCCGGGAATCCCCGTTGAGTCCCTCACGCGCGTGCGCTCCGGTGCACTCGTTCGTACCGTGGAGTGGGAAGCGCTCTTCGCAGAGGGGCGGCTGCGCACCCTCGCGCGCGCGGTCGCCAACCGCGCGGCCACTGCGCTTGCCACCTTCTCGCACACGACGGCGGCGGCGCTGCACGGCATCCCGGTGTACCGCGACCGCGGCGACCGTGTGCACCTGATCGTGCCGGGGGAGCACACGCGCAAGGATTCGCGGGATGTCGTGCGGCACCACTACGCGCTCGCGGAGAGCGAGGTGGTCGTGCTTGCCGGCTTGCGCGCGACCGGGCTCGATCGCACCGTGTACGACGTCATCCGCACGACTCCCATGGCTGCGGCAGTCGTCTGTTTCGACGCGGCGCTGCGCGCTGTCGCCTGGGACGAGGATTCCCGCACCTACGACCGTGAGCTGGCCGAGCGGTTCCGGGCGTCGATCTTGGAGAGGATCCGTCGAGGGACCGGCGCCCGCGGCATCCGACAGGCGCGGTTCGTGACCGAGTTCGCGGACGGTCGCGCACAGCTGCCGGGAGAGAGCGTGACGCGCTTGTGGATGTACCAGCTCGGCATCCCGCGGCCGGAGTTGCAATACCGTGTCGACCTCACCGGCGGCCGGTACGCGCTCCTCGACTTCGCGTGGCCCCACCTGGGACGCTGGCAGGATTTCGACGGCGAGAGCAAGTACACCGACCCGGACCTTCTCGCGGGACGAACTGCCGAGCAGGTGCTCCAGGAGCAGCAGGTGCGCGAGCGTGAGGTCATCCGAGCCACCGGCTGGTCCGTGACGCGCCACGGCTTCGCCCAGATGGCCACCTTCGACGCTTTCGCCGCCTATCTCCGCTCCATCTACCTCCTCTGACCCCACCGCCTCGCACCTCACCGCGTCTCACCCCACCGCCGACCTGGTCACTTCTCCGCCGAGAAGGTGCTTCGCGCCGCGAGGAGGTGCACCTTCTCGGGAGCAAACCCACCACCTCGCGGGAGAAGTGACCAGGTCGGGGACACGACCACCACCTCGGCGACGGGCGGGGCGACACGCGGGGCGCGACACGCCCGGGTTTGCGACACGCCCGGGCGGCACGTAGACTAGTGAGGTTCCACATTCCTGCGCCGCTTCGGCGAGAGCGGGATCACTGCCAGGGCAGTGCATAGATCGGCGGCAGTCCTCGGGACTGCGGCGGGAGTCTAGGCCGCGGGCAGCAGAACAACTCAATCCGATCCTCCTGCAAAGGGAAGCCGTGCGCGTGCGTGCGGCGATCGGGCCTGACATCAGAACAGTGGTGCGCCTCGAAAGAGTAGTGCCCGGCACAGATCCCTGTGCCTCGTGCGTCCAATGCCCCCGAGGTAAGACGCGAGAAAGAGAGTGAGCAGACAATGGCGGGACAGAAAATCCGCATTCGCCTGAAGTCGTATGACCACGAGGTCATCGACACGTCGGCGCGCAAGATCGTCGACACCGTGACCCGTGCGGGCGCGACCGTCGTCGGCCCCGTGCCGCTTCCGACCGAGAAGAACGTCGTGTGCGTCATCCGGTCGCCCCACAAGTACAAGGACAGCCGCGAGCACTTCGAGATGCGCACCCACAAGCGCCTCATCGACATCATCGACCCGACGCCCAAGGCCGTCGACTCGCTGATGCGTCTCGACCTCCCGGCCGACGTCAACATCGAGATCAAGCTCTGAGGTCCTCATGTCTGACATCAACACCAAGGTTTCCAAGGGCCTGCTGGGCACCAAGCTCGGCATGACGCAGGTCTGGGACGAGAACGGCAAGCTCGTTCCCGTCACCGTCATCGAGGTCGCGCCCAACGTCGTGACCCAGGTGCGCACGCCTGAGCGCGACGGCTACAACGCCGTGCAGATCGCCTACGGCCAGATCGACCCCCGCAAGGTCAACAAGCCCCAGACGGCCCACTTCGAGGCCGCCGGGGTCACCCCGCGCCGCCACCTCACCGAGGTGCGCACGGCGGATGCCTCTGACTACTCACTCGGTCAGGAGCTCACCGTCGATGCCACCTTCGAGGCCGGCCAGCTGGTCGACGTCGTCGGCACCAGCAAGGGCAAGGGCACCGCGGGTGTCATGAAGCGTCACAACTTCAAGGGCGTCTCCGCTTCGCACGGTGCGCACCGCAACCACCGCAAGCCCGGTTCGATCGGCGCCTCGTCGACCCCGAGCCGCGTCTTCAAGGGCATGCGCATGGCCGGCCGTATGGGTGGCGAGCGCGTGACCGTCCTCAACCTCACGGTGCACGCCGTCGACGCCGAGAAGGGTCTGCTGCTCGTCAAGGGCGCCGTCCCCGGTGCTCGTGGCCGCATCGTCTACGTCCGCAACGCAGTGAAGGGTGCCTGATCATGGCTGACTCGACTCTCGCGCTCGACGTCCTGAAGGCCGACGGCAAGAAGGCCGGCTCCGTGGAGCTGCCCGCCGCGATCTTCGACGTCAAGACGAACATCCCCCTCATCCACCAGGTCGTCGTCGCGCAGCTCGCGGCGGCTCGCCAGGGCACCCACTCGACCAAGCGTCGCGGTGAGGTCTCGGGCGCCGGCCGCAAGCCCTTCAAGCAGAAGGGCACGGGTAACGCCCGTCAGGGCTCGATCCGCGCGCCGCACATGACCGGTGGTGGCATCGTGCACGGCCCGAAGCCGCGCGACTACTCGCAGCGCACCCCCAAGAAGATGATCGCCGCCGCCCTGCTGGGTGCGCTGAGCGACCGCGCCCGGGGTGGCCGTCTGCACGTCGTCGACTCCTTCGGCATCGAGGGCACGCCCTCGACCAAGGCTGCCGCTGCGGTCCTCGCCCAGCTCGCTCCGACCAAGAACGTCATGGTCGTCATCGAGCGCGGCGACGAGCTGACCCTCAAGAGCATCCGCAACCTCGGCTACGTCCACGTGCTCGAGGTCGGCCAGCTCAACGCCTACGACGTGCTCGTCTCCGACGACATCGTCTTCACCAAGGCCGCCTACGACGCGTTCATCGCGGCGAAGGCCGGCGAAACCTCGGAGGTCTCGGCATGAGCACTGCGAACGTCTCCCTGAACAAGGACCCGCGCGACATCATCCTGAAGCCGGTGGTTTCGGAGAAGAGCTACGGCCTGATCGACGAGGGCAAGTACACGTTCCTCGTGGACCCGCGCGCCTCGAAGACCGAGATCAAGCTCGCCATCGAGAAGATCTTCGGCGTCAAGGTCGCCGCGGTCAACACGCTCAACCGCGCGGGCAAGACCCGTCGCACCCGCTTCGGCACCGGCAAGCGCAAGGACACCAAGCGTGCCATCGTCACACTGAAGTCGGGCACCATCGACATCTTCACGGCCGTCGGCTGACCGCTGGGATAGAGGACTACACACCATGGCTATTCGCAAGTACAAGCCCACGACCCCGGGTCGCCGCGGTTCGTCGGTGGCCGACTTCGCCGAGATCACCCGGTCGACGCCTGAGAAGTCGCTGCTGCGCCCGCTGTCCAAGACCGGCGGTCGCAACAACCAGGGCCGCATCACGACCCGTCACATCGGTGGTGGACACAAGCGCCAGTACCGCGTCATCGACTTCCGTCGCAATGACAAGGACGGCGTCAACGCCAAGGTCGCTCACATCGAGTACGACCCCAACCGCACCGCGCGCATCGCGCTGCTGCACTACGTCGACGGCGAGAAGCGCTACATCCTCGCGCCGAACAAGCTGGCGCAGGGCGACATCGTCGAGTCCGGTGCCTCGGCCGATATCAAGCCGGGCAACAACCTGCCGCTGAAGAACATCCCCACCGGTACGGTCATCCACGCCATCGAGCTCCGCCCCGGCGGCGGCGCGAAGATGGCGCGCTCGGCGGGCGCCTCGGTGCGTCTCGTCGCCAAGGACGGCCCCTACGCCCAGCTGCGTCTGCCCTCGGGCGAGATCCGCAACGTCGATGCGCGCTGCCGCGCGACCATCGGCGAGGTCGGCAACGCGGAGCAGTCGAACATCAACTGGGGCAAGGCCGGCCGCAAGCGTTGGAAGGGCGTGCGCCCGACCGTCCGCGGTGTCGCCATGAACCCGGTCGACCACCCGCACGGTGGTGGTGAGGGCAAGACCTCCGGTGGCCGTCACCCCGTCACTCCCTGGGGCCAGGCTGAGGGTCGCACCCGCCACCCCAACAAGGAGAGCGACAAGTACATCGTCCGCCGTCGCAACGCCGGCAAGAAGCGCAAGTAGGAGTAGAGGAAGATGCCTCGCAGCCTGAAGAAGGGCCCCTTCGTCGACGAGCACCTGCTCCGTAAGGTCGCCTCGCAGAACGAAGCCGGTACCAAGAACGTCATCAAGACCTGGTCGCGCCGTTCGATGATCATCCCCGCCATGCTGGGACACACCATCGCCGTGCACGACGGACGCAAGCACATCCCGGTGTTCGTGTCCGAGGCCATGATCGGCCACAAGCTGGGCGAGTTCGCGCCCACCCGCACCTTCCGCGGCCACGAGAAGGACGACAAGAAGGGTCGCCGCCGCTAACGCGGGGCGCCTCAGAGAGGACAGAGGAGGAGACAAATGGTGGATTCCATCGCACGCGTTAAGCACATCCGCGTGACCCCTCAGAAGGCTCGTCGTGTCGTCGCGCTCATCAAGGGCAAGCAGGCTCAGGAGGCCCTGGCCATCCTGAAGTTCGCGCCGCAGGCCGCCAGTGAGCCCGTCTACAAGCTCGTGGAGTCGGCGATCGCCAACGCCCGCGTGAAGGCGGACAAGGACGGCGAGTACCTGGACGAGCAGGACCTGTACGTGAGCAACGCGTACGTCGACGAGGGCACGACGCTCAAGCGTTTCCGCCCCCGCGCCCAGGGTCGCGCGTTCCAGATCAAGAAGCGCACGAGCCACATCACGATCCAGCTCGCGACCCCCGAGGTCGCCGAGACCAACAAGAAGGCGAGCAAGTAATGGGACAGAAGGTCAACCCGTACGGCTTCCGCCTCGGGATCACCACCGACCACGTGTCGCGGTGGTTCTCCGACTCGACGAAGCCGGGTCAGCGTTACGCGGACTACGTGGCCGAGGACATCAAGATCCGCAAGCTCCTGCAGACGCAGCTCGACCGCGCCGGCGTCAGCGGGATCGAGATCGAGCGCACGCGTGACCGCGTCCGCGTCGACATCCACACCGCCCGCCCGGGCATCGTGATCGGCCGCCGCGGCGCCGAGGCCGAGCGCATCCGCGCCGACCTCGAGAAGCTCACCGGAAAGCAGATCCAGCTGAACATCCTCGAGGTGAAGAACCCCGAGGCCGACGCTCAGCTGGTCGCGCAGGGCATCGCCGAGCAGCTCTCCGCGCGCGTGGCCTTCCGTCGCGCGATGCGCAAGGGTCTGCAGGGCGCCCAGCGTGCCGGTGCCAAGGGCGTCCGCATCCAGGTCTCGGGCCGTCTCGGCGGCGCCGAGATGAGCCGGTCGGAGTTCTACCGCGACGGTCGTGTGCCCCTGCACACCCTGCGCGCGAACATCGACTACGGCTTCTACGAGGCCAAGACCACCTTCGGCCGCATCGGCGTGAAGGTCTGGATCTACAAGGGCGACCTCACCAACAAGGAGCTCGCGCGCGAGCAGGCGAACGCGCCGAAGGCGCCCCGTGGTCGCGATGACCGTGGTGGCGACCGTCGCCGCGGCCCCCGCAACGACGCACCCGTCGCAGAAGGAGCATCGGCATAATGCTTATCCCCCGCAAGGTCAAGTACCGCAAGCAGCACCACCCCGGCCGTTCCGGCCAGGCGACCGGCGGCACGAAGGTCTCCTTCGGTGAGTTCGGCATCCAGGCGCTGACCCCCGCGTACGTGACGAACCGTCAGATCGAGTCCGCTCGTATCGCGATGACCCGTCACATCAAGCGTGGTGGAAAGGTGTGGATCAACATCTACCCCGACCGTCCGCTCACCAAGAAGCCCGCCGAGACCCGCATGGGTTCGGGTAAGGGTTCGCCGGAGTGGTGGGTCGCCAACGTCAAGCCGGGTCGCGTCCTCTTCGAGGTCGCGGGCGTGAACGAGGAGCTCGCACGCGAGGCCCTCACCCGGGCAATCCACAAGCTGCCGCTGAAGGCACGCATCATCAAGCGCGAGGAGGGCGACGCGTAATGGCCGTCGGAACCAAGACGCTCGCACCGAGCGAGCTCGACACCTTCGAGGACCAGCGCCTCGTCGAGGAGCTGCGCAAGGCCAAGGAAGAGCTGTTCAACCTGCGCTTCCAGTCGGCCACCGGCCAGCTCGAGAGCCACGGCCGCATCCGTGCGGTCAAGCGCGACATCGCGCGGCTCTACACCGTGATCCGTGAGCGCGAGCTGGGCATCCGTTCCACGCCCGCCCCCGTCGAGGCCGCGCCGAAGACGAAGAAGAAGGCGACGAAGAAGGCGGATGCCGCCGGCGACGCCGCTGCGAAGGAAGAGGCTGAGTGATGGCCACCAAGAAGGCTGAAGAAGCTGTCGTCGAGACGGCGGAGGGCCACGAGCACGCCGCGCACGACGTGCGCGACGCGGAGGCCCGCGGCTACCGCAAGGCCCGCCGAGGCTACGTGACCAGCGACAAGATGGACAAGACGATCGTCGTCGAGGTCGAGGACCGCGTGAAGCACCCCCTCTACGGCAAGGTCATCCGTCGCACGTCGAAGGTCAAGGCCCACGACGAGCTGAACGCCGCCGGCATCGGCGACCTCGTGCTCATCAACGAGACCCGTCCGCTGAGCGCCACCAAGCGCTGGCGTCTGGTCGAGATCCTCGAGAAGGCCAAGTAAGGCCTCGGCCTGCTTGGAACCCAAGGAGTAACAAGTGATTCAGACAGAGTCCCGCCTCAAGGTCGCCGACAACACCGGCGCCAAGGAGCTGCTCACGATCCGCGTGCTCGGTGGCTCGAACCGCCGCTACGCGGGCCTGGGCGACATCATCGTGGCGACCGTCAAGGACGCGATCCCCGGCGGCAACGTCAAGAAGGGCGACGTGGTCAAGGCCGTCGTCGTCCGCACCGTCAAGCAGACCCGTCGTGCCGACGGGTCCTACATCAAGTTCGACGAGAACGCCGCCGTCATCCTGAAGAGCGACGGGGAGCCCCGCGGCACCCGCATCTTCGGACCGGTCGGTCGTGAGCTTCGTGACAAGAAGTTCATGAAGATCGTCTCGCTCGCCCCGGAGGTGATCTGACCTTATGGCCAAGATCAAGAAGGGTGACCTCGTTCAGGTCATCACAGGCAAGAAGCAGGACAAGGGCGGCGACCGCGGCAAGCAGGGCAAGGTGCTCGACATCCTCGTCGGGCAGAACCGTGTCATCGTCGAGGGCGTCAACTACGTCACCAAGCACACCCGCGTGGGCCAGACCCAGCGGGGCACCAAGACGGGCGGCATCGAGACGATGGAAGCCCCGATCCACATCTCCAACGTCGCCCTCGTCGACCCCTCGACCAAGAAGCCGACCCGTGTCGGTCACCGCGTCGAGGAGCAGACGAAGGACGGCGTGAAGCGCACCGTCCGCGTGCGCTACGCGAAGAAGAGCGGTAAGGACCTCTGATGAGCACCACCACTGCCACGGAGACTGGCAAAATCCAGCCCCGTCTGAAGCAGAAGTACAACGCCGAGATCAAGAAGGCGCTGCAGGACGAGTTCGGCTACGACAACGTCATGCAGATCCCCGGGATCGTCAAGGTCGTCGTCAACACCGGTGTCGGTGAGGCGGCTCGCGACTCCAAGGTGATCGATGGTGCGGTCGACGACCTCACCAAGATCACCGGCCAGAAGCCGGTCGTGACGAAGGCTCGCAAGTCCATCGCGCAGTTCAAGCTGCGCGAGGGTCAGGCCATCGGCGCGCACGTCACCCTCCGCGGTGACCGCGCGTGGGAGTTCCTCGACCGTCTCGTGACGCTCGCTCTGCCCCGCATCCGCGACTTCCGGGGCCTGTCGCCCAAGCAGTTCGACGGCAACGGCAATTACACGTTCGGCCTGCAGGAGCAGTCGGTCTTCCACGAGATCAACCCGGACAAGATCGACCGCGTCCGCGGCTTCGACATCACGGTCGTCACGACCGCGAAGTCGGATGCCGAGGGCCGCTCGCTCCTGCGTCAGATCGGCTTCCCCTTCCAGTCCGAGGACTGATCGACCCATCAAGAAGGTCGGGTGTCGCGTAACGGCATCCGAAACCACGTGAACAAAGGAAACAACACATGACGATGACAGACCCGGTCGCAGATATGCTGACCCGTCTGCGCAACGCGAACTCGGCGCACCACGACTCCGTGTCGCTGCCGAGCTCGAAGCTCAAGACCAACATCGCCGAGATCCTCAAGCAGGAGGGCTACATCTCCTCCTGGGAGGTCTCGGACGCCCGCGTCGGGCAGACCCTGACGCTGACGCTCAAGTACGGCCCGAACCGCGAGCGGTCGATCGCCGGCATCAAGCGCGTCTCGAAGCCGGGTCTGCGTGTCTACGCACGCTCGACCGAGATCCCCACCGTCCTCGGTGGCCTCGGTGTCGCGATCCTGTCCACCTCCTCCGGTCTTCTCACCGACCGTCAGGCCGAGCAGAAGGGCGTGGGTGGGGAAGTCCTCGCCTACGTGTGGTGATCTGACATGTCGCGTATCGGACGTCTCCCCATCGTCATCCCCGCCGGCGTCACCGTTTCGGTGGACGGCCAGGATGTCGCCGTCAAGGGCCCCAAGGGCGAGCTCGCGCTCTCCGTGGCCAAGCCCATCGAGGTCTCCGTCGAGGACGGCCAGGTCCTGGTCTCCCGCCCCGACGACGAGCGCGAGTCGCGGTCGCTCCACGGCCTGACCCGCACGCTCATCAACAACAACATCATCGGCGTCACCGAGGGCTACACCAAGGGCCTCGAGGTCGTCGGCACCGGTTACCGCGTCGCGCAGAAGGGTGCCGCGGTCGAGTTCGCGCTCGGCTTCTCGCACCCGGTGCTCGTGGAGCCCCCGGCCGGCATCACGCTGACCGTCGAGGGCAACAACAAGGTCACCGTCAGCGGCATCTCCAAGCAGGCGGTCGGCGAGGCCGCCGCGAACATCCGCAAGATCCGCAAGCCCGAGCCGTACAAGGGCAAGGGTGTGCGGTACGCCGGCGAGGTCGTCCGCCGCAAGGCCGGAAAGGCTGGTAAGTAATCATGGCTGTGAAGTCGAAGTCCGACGCGCGTTCGCGTCGTCACGCCCGCCTTCGCAAGAAGATCGTGGGCACCGAGGCGCGTCCGCGCCTGGTCGTCACCCGTTCGGCCCGCCACGTGTTCGTGCAGCTCGTGGACGACAGCAAGGGCCACACCGTGGCCTCGGCATCCACGCTCGAGAACGACCTGCGCGCGTTCGACGGTGACAAGACCGCCAAGGCCCGCAAGGTCGGCGAGCTGGTCGCCGAGCGTGCGAAGGCCGCCGGCGTCGAGGACGTCGTGTTCGACCGCGGTGGCAACCGCTACGCGGGTCGTGTCGCGGCGATCGCCGAAGGCGCGCGCGAGGGAGGTCTGAACCTGTGAGTGACGCAACTACTCAGAATGTGGAGAACGACGTGACCGCAGAGGCCACTGAGCAGACGGCCGCCGCCGAGGCGCCCGTCGAGCGCGAGCGCGAGCCGCGCCGCGGAGGCCGCGAGCGCAGCCAGACGCGTGACCGCGGTGGGCGTGACGCCGACAAGAGCCAGTTCCTGGAGCGCGTCGTCACCATCAACCGTGTGTCGAAGGTCGTCAAGGGCGGTCGCCGCTTCAGCTTCACGGCGCTCGTCGTCGTGGGCGACGGCAACGGTCTCGTGGGCGTCGGCTACGGCAAGGCGCGTGAGGTCCCCCTCGCCATCTCGAAGGGTGTCGAAGAGGCCAAGCGCAACTTCTTCCGCGTTCCCCGTGCCGGCTCGACGATTCCCCACCCCGTCCAGGGTGAGGCCGCCGCCGGTGTGGTGCTGCTGCGCCCCGCCGCTGCCGGTACCGGTGTCATCGCCGGTGGTCCCGTCCGCGCCGTGCTCGAGTGCGCCGGCATCCACGACGTGCTCTCGAAGTCGCTCGGCTCGTCGAACACGATCAACATCGTGCACGCGACTGTCGAGGCACTCAAGAGCCTCGAGGAGCCCCGTGCGGTCGCCGCCCGTCGAGGTCTCGACTTCGACCAGGTGGCCCCCGCGCGTCTGATCCGGGCCGAGGCTGACGCCGCGGCCGCAGCGAAGGCAGGTGTCTGATGGCCGCGCGCCTGAAGGTGACCCAGGTCAAGTCCAAGGTGAGCGAGAAGCAGAACCAGCGTGACACGCTGCGTTCGCTGGGTCTGAAGCGGATCGGCGACTCGGTCGTCCGTCCCGACGACGCGCAGACGCGCGGTTACGTCAAGACCGTCGCCCACCTCGTGAAGGTTGAGGAGATCGACTGATGGCCGAGAAGGCTGAGAAGGTGACCGAGAAGGTCGCCGAGAAGAAGAGCACGGCTGCGAAGAAGCCTGCTGCGAAGAAGGCGCCCGCGAAGAAGGATGCCGAGGTCTCGCGCCCCGGTGTGCTGAAGGTGCACCACCTGCGTCCCGTCCCCGGGGCCAACACCGCCAAGACCCGTGTCGGTCGCGGTGAGGGCTCGAAGGGTAAGACGTCGGGCCGTGGTACCAAGGGCACGAAGGCGCGCTACCAGGTCAAGGTGGGCTTCGAGGGTGGGCAGATGCCCCTCCACATGCGCACTCCGAAGCTGCGCGGGTTCAAGAACCCGTTCCGCGTCGAGTACCAGGTGGTCAACCTCGACAAGCTCGCGGAGCTGTACCCGACCGGTGGCGACGTCACCGTCAGCGACCTCGTCGCCAAGGGTGCCGTGCGCAAGAACGAGAAGGTCAAGGTGCTCGGCACCGGCGACATCTCGGTCAAGCTGACGGTGTCCGTCGACAAGGTCTCGGGTTCGGCCGAGCAGAAGATCGTCGCCGCGGGCGGCGAGATCAAGTAAGTCCACGGCAGGGGCCGGCACGACCACTCGATTCGTTCGAGGACCGGGTGCCGGCCCCTGTTGCCGTACTCTGGGAGACGGTGTCTGCGGCCACGGCCGCCTGACCCGTCCGACCACTGGAGGAAATCCCCTTGTTCAGCGCCATCGCGCGGGTCTTCCGCACTCCGGATCTCCGCCGGAAGATCTTCTTCACCCTGTTCATCATCGCGATCTATCGCCTGGGTGCGCACGTCCCGACCCCGTTCGTGAACTACCCGAACGTGCAGAGCTGTCTGCGTGAGACCGGCTCGGCCAGCGAAGGCCTGCTGTCTCTGGTGAACCTCTTCTCCGGCGGTGCGCTGCTGCAGCTGTCGATCTTCGCGCTGGGCGTCATGCCCTACATCACCGCGACGATCATCGTGCAGCTGCTGCGCGTGGTGATCCCGCACTTCGAGGCGCTGTACAAGGAGGGCCAGGCCGGTCAGGCCAAGCTCACCCAGTACACCCGCTACCTCACGATCGCGCTGGCGCTCCTGCAGTCGACGACCCTCGTCACGGTCGCCCGGTCGGGCCAGCTGTTCGGCACCACCTCGATCGCTTCCTGCAACAGCCTGCTGACCAACGACGCGTGGTGGGCGCAGCTGCTCATGATCATCACCCTGACCGCCGGCACGGGCCTCATCATGTGGTTCGCCGAACTCGTCACCGAGCGCGGTGTCGGCAACGGCATGTCGATCCTCATCTTCACCTCGATCGCGGCGACCTTCCCGGCCGCGATGTGGTCGATCGCGCAGTCGCGCGGCTTCGAGGTGTTCCTCCTCGTCCTCATCGTCGGCATCATCGTGATGGGTCTCGTCGTCTTCGTCGAGCAGTCGCAGCGGCGCATCCCCGTGCAGTACGCCAAGCGCATGGTCGGCCGTCGCACGCTCGGCGGCACGAACACCTACATCCCGATCAAGGTCAACATGGCCGGCGTCGTGCCCGTCATCTTCGCCTCGTCGCTGCTGTACATCCCTGCGCTGATCGCGCAGTTCAACCAGACGCCGGATGCCAATGGCAACGTGCCGGGCTGGGTGACGTGGATCCAGTCGTACCTCACCCAGGGCGATCACCCGCTGTACATGCTGCTGTACTTCCTCCTGATCGTCGGGTTCACGTACTTCTACGTCGCGATCACGTTCAACCCGGTCGAGGTCGCCGACAACATGAAGAAGTACGGCGGCTTCATCCCGGGCATCCGTGCCGGACGCCCGACGGCCGAATACCTCGACTACGTGCTCACGCGCATCACCCTGCCGGGCGCGATCTATCTGGGTCTGATCGCCCTGCTGCCGCTGATCGCGCTGGCGACGGTGGGTGCCAACCAGAACTTCCCGTTCGGCGGCGCCTCGATCCTCATCATCGTGGGTGTCGGTCTCGAGACGGTGAAGCAGATCGACGCTCAGCTGCAGCAGCGTCACTACGAAGGGCTCCTGCGATGACGCTTCCGCGGCTTCTGATCATCGGACCCCAGGGGTCGGGCAAGGGCACGCAGGGCGCGCGCGTCGCCGAGGCGTTCCGGATCCCGGCGATCTCCACCGGCGACGTCTTCCGCGCGAACGTCAAGGAGGGTACGCCCCTCGGGCAGCAGGTGCAGGCGATCATCGAGGCGGGCGACCTCGTTCCCGACGAGCTCACCGGCGCGATCGTGCGCGACCGCCTCGCGCAGGACGACGCCGCCGGCGGCTTCCTGCTCGACGGCTACCCGCGCAACATCGGCCAGGTCGGCGACCTCGACGCGTTCCTCGAGGAGCGCGACGAACCGCTCACCGGCGTGATCGAGCTGTCGGTGCCCCGCGAGGAGTCGATCCGCCGCATCGCGCTGCGGGCCGCCGAGCAGGGGCGCAGCGACGACAACGACGAGTCGATCGCGAAGCGGCTCTCGATCTACGAGTCCGAGACCGCGCCGATCCTCGACGTCTACCGCGACCGCGGCGTCGCGTTCGAGGTCGACGGCGTGGGCACGCTCGACGAGGTGTTCGAGCGGATCATCACGGCGCTGGCCGCGCGCGGCATCGTCGCCTGAGCGGCTGACCGTGGGACTGCGCCGCTCACTGTACAAAACGCCCGCCCAGCTGCGGGCGATGGTCGAACCCGGCCTCATCACCGCCGCTGCGCTCGACGCGGTGCGGGCGCTCATCGCGCCGGGCGTGACGACGGGCGAACTGGATGCCGCGGCATCCGCCGTCATCACCGCCCGCGGTGCGCAGTCGAACTTCCAGCTGGTGCGCGGCTACCGGCACACGACGTGCGTGTCGGTGAACGACCAGGTGGTGCACGGGATCCCCGGAGACCGGGTGCTGGAGCCGGGCGACATCGTGTCGATCGACGCCGGTGCGCAGCTGCGCGGCTGGAACGGCGACTCGGCGATCACGATCGTCGTGCCGGGCGGCGACCCCGTCGTCACCGCGGCGCGCGAGCGTCTGTCGGAGGTCACGCGCGGCTCGCTCTGGGCCGGGGTGGCGGCCCTGGCATCCGCTCGCCGCGTCGGTGAGATCGGCGATGCCGTGCAGGGCTACATCGAGCGTGCCGCCGCAGAAGACGGTCGCGAGTACGGCATCCTGCGCGACTACGTCGGGCACGGGATCGGCCGCAAGATGCACGAGGGGCCGACGGTGTTCAACTACCGGGTCGCCGACCTCGGACCCGAGGTGCGTCCGGGGCTCTGCCTCGCGATCGAGCCGATGGTGACCGCCGGATCGGATGCCACGTTCGTCGAGGACGACGACTGGACCGTCACCACCGTCGACGGCTCCGACGGCTCGCACTGGGAGCACAGCGTCGCCGTGCACGAGGGCGGTATCTGGGTGCTGACCGCCCCCGACGGCGGCGCCGCCGACCTCGCTCCCTTCCACATCACCCCCACCCCCCTCGCCTAACCCCGGTTTCCCCGCCGAGCCGCTACGCCGCGTGCGAGCCGCTACGCCGCGGACGGTACGGATCGTGGCGGTTCGGCCGCGCCGTAGCGGCTCAGCGCAGAGGGCGGGGAGTTCTCCACAGGGGGCGAGTTTGTGGATTCGTCCACCGACTGGGGGGTGGGGCGTCCAGAGAGGGCGGCACTGGGCCAGGGTGAGCGGCATGCTCATTCACGAAGCACGTGCGGCGATCAGGTCCCGCGCCCAGATCGAGGCCGCGGGACTGTCGACACGCGAGATCACTGCGCGCGTGCGCGCCGGCACACTCGTCCGCATCGACCAGGGCTGGTACGCGGATGCCACGGCCTGGCGCGACTCGTACACGGAAGGTCGGCACCTCATGCGCGTCGTCGCGGCCGACGCGCGCCGCACCGGCGGCTCGGACCTCGTGTACTCGCACACGGCGGCCGCGGTGATCTGGCGGCTGCCGCTGTTCCGCATCGAGCCGCAGCGCGTCCACCTCAGCGGTCGCAGCGCGAGCGGGCACGTCCTGGCATCCACCCCGACCGTGGCCCGGCACGAGGTCGCCGTCCCCACCGCCGACACCGTCGAACGCGAGGGGCTGCGCTGCACCTCGCTGCCGCGCACCGTCGCCGACCTGCTTCGCGGGACGAGCGAAGAGACCGGCCTCGCCCTCGCGGACGCGGCCGTACGCCTGCGGGCCTATGACGAGAGGACCGGCCTCTACGACGAGGCCGCCGCGGAGGCACTCCGGGCGCAGGTCGCCGCCCGCCTGCCGCGCGGGGGACGCGGCGTGCGTCAGGCGCGTCGGATCCTCGGGCTCGCGGACGGCCGGGCGGCGTCGCCGGGCGAGAGCGTGAGCCGGCTCTACCTGCTCGACCTCGGCTTCGCGGTGCCGCGCCTCCAGGTCGCCATCCCGGGCCCCGCCGGCCGGAACTACTACGTCGACTTCGGGCTCGACGACGCGGATGCCTGGGGCGAGTACGACGGCGAAGGCAAGTACCTCGATCCGCGGCTGCGGGGCGCGGGCGTCGATGCGGCGCAGGTCGTCCTCGAGGAGAAGATGCGCGAGGACTGGATCCGCGGCACGACCCACCGTCGCTTCCCCCGCTGGGGGAAGGCCCACACCGTCTCCGCCGCCGCCCTCGGCGCCCGCCTCGCCGCCTTCTCCGTCCACCCGCCTCGCTGACCCCCGCCGAGCCGCTACGCCGCGTCCGACCCGCCATGGTCCGGACCGTCCGCGGCGTAGCGGCTCGCACGCGGCATAGCGGCTCGGCGAGAGGGGAGAGGGAGAGGGAGGGGGCGGGGTTCTCGGGGGATGCATAGGTGGGGATGGGGGAAGATAGGAACGCGCGGCGTGGGCCGCAGGTGAGAGAGGCACAGACATGGCGAATGCGGCAGCGGGCAAGACCAACTGGTTCGCGATCTGGGTGAGTGTGGCCGTCGTGGCGGTCGTCGCCGTGGTCGTCGCGCTCGTCGTCTGGATGAACAACAGCGCGACCGACCCCGGCACCGCGCCGAGCGGGTCGGGCATCGACCAGCAGACCGGCGCCGTCGTCGTCGGCTCGGGCGAGCAGACCCTCGACATCTACATCGACTTCATGTGCCCGGCCTGCAGCCAGTTCGAGCAGACGTACGGCGACGAGATCCTCGACCTCGTGAACGACGGCACGATCACCCTGAACATCCACCCCATCGCGATCCTCGACCGCTATTCGCAGGGCACGGAGTACTCCACCCGCTCCGCGAACGCGATGTACTGCGTCGCCGAGGCCGACCCCGACGCCGCCGTCCCGTTCATGCAGGCCATGTTCGCCCAGCAGCCCGACGAGAACTCCACCGGCCTCACCGACGACGAGATCCTCGCGATCGCGAAGAGCGTCGGCGTCGAGGGCATCGACTCGTGCGTGACCGACGGCACGTACAAGAAGTTCGTCGCCTCGATGACCGACAAGACGCCGATCGCCCCGGGCTCGAGCGGCATCGGCACCCCGACGATCGCGGTCAACGGCGAGGTCATCTCCAACACCACCATCCCGGCCAAGGGCCAGTTCAAGACGCTGTTCCAGTAAGCGGCAGGGATGCCTGGACGGGCCGTGCCGAGCGATCGGTGCGGCCCGTCCGCCGTCTCCGCCGAGAGCGCCGAGACGAGACCAGCGAGACGAGCGCAGCCGGTGCCCCCCGGGTTCGTCTGGGCGGAGCCCGTGTGGACGGTGGACGGCGAAGTCACCGACTCGCCGACGGCCTGAGCTTCGACGACTCGTTCTCGGGCACGGTCGTCTGCACGGCGGACGGGCAGTCGACGACCTATCCCTGGACCGCGTCGGCGGGCGAGGCGACGGCCGCGACCGAGGTGCCGGTCGGGAGTTCGTGCACCGTCACCGAGACGACGCCCGCGAACCCCGCCGGCGGCACGTGGCAGTCGCCGGTGATCACCCCGGCATCCTTCACGGTGGATGCCGCGGGCACCGCGATCTCGGTGACCGTCACGAACACGCTGCAGCCCGACGAGCCCGTGACGCCCGTCGAGCCCGACCAGCCGCTGCAGCCGGGGCTTCCCGGCACGGGCGGCACGGTGCCGTGGTGGGCGATCGCGCTCGGCGGTGTGCTCGTCGTGGGCGGCGCGTCGGCGCTGATCGTGGCGGCGCGTCGCCGCCGGCACGGTGAATGACCGGCGGTTTGCCGCGCGACGAAGTATCACCTACACTGGATCTTTGGTGCCTTGCGCCTTCATTGGCGTGTCGCAGCACCGAACAATCCCATCCACCGCAGACCGACCGGTCTGCCGAGCGTAAGCGAGCGTATGGCGAAGAAAGACGGAGTCATCGAGATCGAGGGTGTGATCTCCGAGGCGCTGCCCAATGCGATGTTCCGCGTTGAGCTGACCAACGGGCACAAGGTCCTCGCGACGATCTCCGGCAAGATGCGGCAGAACTACATCCGCATCATTCCCGAGGACCGAGTCGTCGTGGAGCTCTCGCCCTACGACCTCACCCGCGGACGCATCGTCTACCGCTACCGCTAGACCGGTCGAGAAGTAACACCCCTCCGCCCAGAGCGCCGCTCGGGCGCGGAGTCGGGTGAAGACAGCGAGCAAGGAAACATCATGAAGGTCAACCCGTCCGTCAAGCCCATCTGCGACCACTGCAAGGTCATCCGTCGTCACGGTCGCGTCATGGTCATCTGCAAGTCGAACCCGCGTCACAAGCAGCGCCAGGGCTGAGCGTCAGACGAGCTCACTCACAACTCAATACACACAACAGGCAGCGTCAGATTCCGCGCGAGCGGAGGACACCCCGGGTGGAGGCCCGGGCACCGATGCTGCTCCACACCTCCACCTACTCCTAGGAGAACCGCATGGCACGTATTGCCGGCGTTGACATCCCGCGCGACAAGCGCGTGGTGATCGCCCTCACCTACATCTACGGCGTCGGCCGTACCCGCTCGGTCGAGATCCTCAAGGCCACCGAGATCGACGAGTCGATCCGCGTCAAGGACCTTTCCGCCGACCAGCTCGTCGCACTCCGCGACTACATCGAAGGCAACTACAAGGTGGAAGGTGACCTGCGCCGCGAGGTCGCCGCAGACATCCGCCGCAAGGTCGAGATCGGCTCGTACCAGGGTCTGCGCCACCGTCGCGGCCTTCCCGTGCGCGGCCAGCGCACGAAGACCAACGCGCGTACCCGCAAGGGCCCCAAGCGCACCGTCGCCGGCAAGAAGAAGGCGCGCTAAGCGCAGCGCCCGGTCAACACAGGGTTTTAGGAGAACACGCACATGGCACAGGCCAAGACCGCCGCGCGCAAGCCGCGCCGCAAGGAGAAGAAGAACATCGCGCTGGGCCACGCCCACATCAAGTCGACGTTCAACAACACGATCGTCTCGATCACCGACCCCTCGGGCGCCGTGATCAGCTGGGCGTCCTCGGGTGGGGTGGGCTTCAAGGGCTCGCGCAAGTCCACGCCGTACGCCGCAGGCATGGCCGCCGAGTCGGCCGCCCGCCAGGCGCAGGAGCACGGCGTGAAGAAGGTCGACGTCTTCGTGAAGGGCCCGGGTTCGGGCCGCGAGACCGCGATCCGTTCGCTGACCGCCGCGGGCCTCGAGGTCGGATCGATCTCCGACGTCACCCCGCAGGCACACAACGGCTGCCGCCCCCCGAAGCGCCGCCGCGTCTGACTCTCGATGACGGATGCCACGGACACCGTGGCATCCGTCGCCGTCGACTTTCCACAACTCAACACCTCTTGCAATCGCACGTGTCATATAGCGGGCACGTGACGGAAAGGAACACATAGTGCTCATTGCACAGCGTCCCACTCTGACCGAGGAGAAGATCGGCGAGTTCCGCAGCCGATTCGTGATCGAGCCGCTCGAGCCCGGCTTCGGTTACACCATCGGCAACGCGCTGCGTCGCAGCCTGCTCTCCTCGATCCCCGGGGCTGCGGTCACCAGCATCCGCATCGACGGCGTGCTGCACGAGTTCAGCACCATCCCGGGCGTGAAGGAGGATGTCACCGAGATCATCCTCAACATCAAGCAGCTCGTGGTCTCGTCGGAGCGCGACGAGCCGATCACCGCCTACCTGCGCAAGACCGGCGCCGGTGAGGTCACCGCCGCCGACATCTCCGCTCCGGCCGGTGTCGAGGTGCACAACCCCGAGCTCGTCATCGCGACGCTCAACGACTCGGCCCGCTTCGAGCTCGAGCTGACGATCGAGCGTGGCCGCGGCTACGTCTCGGCGACGCAGAACCGCAACGAGTACGCCGAGGCCGGGCAGATCCCGATCGACTCGATCTACTCGCCCGTGCTGAAGGTCTCGTACCGCGTCGACGCCACCCGTGCCGGTGAGCGCACCGACTTCGACAAGCTCGTGCTCGACGTCGAGGCGAAGCCCTCGATCACCCCGCGCGACGCCGTCGCCTCGGCCGGTCGCACGCTGACCGAGCTGTTCGGTCTCGCCCGCGAGCTGAACGTCGAGGCCGAGGGCATCGAGATCGGCCCCGCGCCGGTCGCCGAGGTCGTCTCGGGCGAACTGTCGATGCCGATCGAGGATCTCGACCTGTCGGTCCGTTCGTACAACTGCCTGAAGCGCGAGGGCATCAACACGGTGTCCGAGCTCGTCGCCCTCTCGGAGACGCAGCTGATGAACATCCGCAACTTCGGTCAGAAGTCGGTCGACGAGGTGCGCGACAAGCTCATCTCGCTCGGTCTGTCGCTGAAGGACTCCGTGCCCGGCTTCGACGGCGCGCACTTCTACGGCGGCTACGACGACGAGACCATCTGATCGACGCCCGACCGGTCTGCTGACATTTTCCCTCTGGAGTAACTGACATGCCCAAGCCCACCAAGGGTCCCCGCCTCGGAGGCGGCCCCGCCCACGAGCGCCTGCTGCTCGCCAACCTCGCCGCCGCGCTCTACACGCACGGTGCGATCACGACGACCGAGACGAAGGCCAAGCGCCTGCGTCCGCTCGCCGAGCGCCTCATCACCTTCGCCAAGCGCGGCGACCTGCACGCCCGTCGCCGGGTGCTGTCGGTCATCGGTGACAAGGAAGCCGTGCACGTGCTGTTCGCTGAGATCGCGCCGCAGGTCGCCGACCGTGAGGGGGGCTACACCCGCATCACGAAGATCGGCAACCGCAAGGGCGACAACGCCCCCATGGCCCGCATCGAGCTCGTGCTCGAGCCGGTGAACCCGAAGCCGAAGTCGGCCAAGAAGTCGGCCGCCGCGGCGCCCTCCGCCGAGGCTCCGGCCGAGGAGGTCGCCGTCGAGGGGACCCGCGCCGAGGTCGAGGTCGAGGAGACCCAGGCCGCCGAGGCCGGCGCCGAGTCGCAGGCCGAGGGCGAGGCTGCTGAGGCCGCCGCTGCCGACGCCGTCGAGGAGAAGTCCGAATAAGCGTCTCCCCTCGTTTCGAGGCCCGCACCCTTCCGGGGGTGCGGGCCTCGTGCGTTGCGGCGGGGAAGGCGCGGGTAGGGTGACAGCGTGACCGAGTCGAGCCTGATCTCCCGTATCGACCGCCTGCGCCACGGCGCTCCGACGGGGATGGCCCAGCACGAGGCCGTCGCGCAGTGGCGCCCGCCGACCGAGGCCGACATCGATGGCATCCATGCGGTCGCGGCGGCCGCCGACGCGGTCGACCACCCGAACTGGGGGACGGCGCGGGAGGAGATCGCCGACACCTTCGATCTGCCGCACATCGACCACGCCCGCGACTCGCTGGTGGCGGTGGATGCCGAGGGCGCGATCATCGCGTTCGGATCGGCGTTCCTGCACCCGGCGCGCGTGGGCGTACTCACGGTGAACCTCGCCGGCGCGGTGCATCCCGACTGGCGTCGCCGCGGCATCGGCACGGCGCTGTTCGGCTGGCAACGGGCGCGGGGACTGGAGGCGGTCGCGGAGGCCGCCGCCGAGGTCGGCGCCGGCGACGGCGCCGCGGGTGCGGGCGGTGCCGAGGATGCGGGCACGGCGTGGACGGCCGACCTCAAGACCTACGCCGAGGAGGGCAACCTCGACGCGCGCGCCATCGCGGAGAAGGCCGGCTTCACCGCCGAGCGCTGGTTCACGTCGATGGAGCGCGACATGCGGCTGCCCGTGCCCGAGATCACGGCGCGCGACGGCGTCACCGTCGTCCCCTACACGCGCGATCGCGACGACGACGCGCGCCTCGCGCACAACGACTCCTTCCGCGACCACTGGGGCAGCCAGCCCTCGCAGCCCGAGACGTGGGCGAAGTTCGTCGGCGGGCCGTTCTTCCGCCCCGACCTGTCGCGGCTGGCGATCAGTGCCGACGGCGCCGTGGTGGGCTATTCGCTCGTGTCGGTCAACGAGGACGACTGGGTGGCGATGGGCGCGTCGAGCGGGTACATCGAGCTCATCGGTGTGGTGCGCGCGTATCGCGGGCGCCGGATCGCCCCCGCGGTGATCGCGGGCACCCTCACGGCGATCCAGGCCGCCGGGCTTGAGCGCGCCGTGCTCGACGTCGACACTGCGAGCCCGACGGGCGCCCACACGCTCTACGAGGGGCTCGGCTTTCACCCCACCGAGCGGTCGGTCGCGCTCGTCGAGCGGGTCTGACGGCGGCGGATCCGACGCGGGGTGCGTCAGCGGGCGTCGAGTGCCCGTCCCTCCGCCTGCGCCAGCGCCCAATGGACCATGCCCGCCCGGTAGCCGACGTCGGCGGGACGGTTGGCGAGCGCGTCGAGGGCTCCCGCGACGGTGTCGGCGTAGACCGCGCCCCCGGTCGGACCCGGGTGGATCTGGTCGCCGGCGAGCAGGTCGACCTTCGGCGCGATCGCCCGTGACCAGTCGGCGACCGCAACTCGCGGATGGGTCGCGGCGAACGAGGTGAGCTCGGTGTTGACCCCGTCGATCCAGTCGCGCGGGGCGAACGCGTTCACGAGCACCAGGCAGCGCTCCGGGCCCACCGCGTCGTACAGGGTCTGCAGCTCCTCGTCGTCGACCGGGCCGTTCGTGCCGAGCCCGATGACGACGTAGTCGCGCAGGGCGCCCTGTGCGGCGAGGGTCTGCACGATCTCGCCGCCCTGCCACATCGACCGCGACACGGCCGCGTCGATCTGCATCCCGGGCCGTTCGTCGAGCAGGCCGCCGGCCGAGGCGAGCATGACCGAGTCGCCGACCGCCGTGATCCGGTCGCCGGGGACGGGGGTGTGGACCGGCGGCAGCGGGCGGCCGTCGTCGGCCCGCGGCGGTCGGGCCGCGACGCCGGGCGCCGGCGGAAGGGCGCCAGGTACGGCCTCCCCCGGTGCGGCCGACGTAGACGCGGACGGCTCCGGTGCGCGCGGCGTGGGGCTGGCCGCGGGCGGCGTGGGGGTGCCGTTCGGCGCGGGGGCGGCGGATGCCTCGGCGAGCGCCTCGAGGCCCGCCTGCACGACGGCCTCGCTCGAACTCACCGGGGGAGCGGCGGCCACCGCGGCGGCGGTGCCCACCGCGCCGAGCGCGCCGGCGGCGACGACGGTGATCGCGCCGAAACGGCGCACCGGGGTGGCGCGCAGTCGGAGGCCGAGAGCGCGCACGGCGCCGCGCGCGCCGAGTCGGCGAACGGGCTGCTCGAGCACGCGGTACGACACCGCCGACGCGCCGAGGGTCACCACGAGCGCGGTGACGCCCACGGCGAGTGGAATGGCGGTGTCGACGATCGTTCCCGTGGCGGCGATCGTCAGCAGCACGACCACCGGCCAGTGCCAGAGGTAGATGCCATAGGAGCGCTCGCCGACCCAGCGGAGCGGAGCGACGTCGAGCGCCCGGCCGAGGGGCGAACCGGGCGAGACCGCGGCCGCGATGACGACCGCCGTCAGCACCGACGCGATGAGCGGAACGGCGGGGTAGACGGACGCGCCGTCCGGCCACGACGACACCACGAGGAGCCCGATCAGCGCCGCACCGCCGACGAGAGGCATCCCCACCGCGATGCCGGCGCGGCCCGTCGTGGGAGTGGCACCCCCGGCGGTCGCGCTGCCGGCCATCCTGCTGCTCGAACGGTCGAGGGCGAAGGCCAGCGCGACGCCGAGCAGCAGGCCGAACGCGTGCGTGTCGGTGCCGTAGTAGGCGCGCGTGAGGGTCGCGCCCGACGCGAGCGCACCGACCGCCCAGGTCGCCGACCCGGCGGCGAGGACGAGCGCCGCTCCCACCCGCATCCAGCGGCGTCGGGCCAGCATCAGCACGGGAAGCATCAGCGGCCAGACGAGGTAGAACTGCTCCTCGACCGCGAGCGACCACAGGTTTCGGAACAGCTCGGGCTCGCCGGCGCTGAAGTAGGTCGAGCCGCCGGCGATCGCGAGCCAGTTGTACGAGAACGTCGCCGCGCCGAGCGCCTGCCGCCCGAGTCCGACGAGCACATCCCCGCCGATCAGCCAGGCGAGACTCGCGCAGACCGTCACGACCGCGGCGAGGGCGGGGAGCAGCCGCCGCGCGCGGCGTTTCCAGAACGCGGCGAGGGCGATCCGCCCGGTCGCCGCGCGCTCGCGCAGCAGCAGCGAGGTGATGAGAAAGCCCGAGATGACGAAGAACACGTCGACGCCGACGAAGCCCGATCGCAGGAACCAGGCCGGGAAGAGGTGGTAGAGCACGACGATCAGCACGGCGACGGCGCGCAGGCCGTCGAGCCCGGCGTAACGGGGCGCGGTGGGTGTGATCATGATCCAGAGGCGGTGCGAAGCGGGCGGCCGAAAGTCGGCGGGGGCGCCGCGGCGGGGCGGGGCGGATGCCGACGGTGGAGCCATCAATTCTACGTCCGCCACCTGTGCGACGCGCGCACGGAGGGCGACGAACACGGGTCCGGATGCCGGCGTTCGCGGTGGGCGCCGGAGTCGGGTAGGACTGAGGCATGGATACGGATGTGCTGGTCGTCGGCGAGGCCCTGATCGACATCGTGGCCGGTGACGACGGCGCCGATCGTGAGCTCGTCGGCGGCAGCCCTGCGAACGTCGCGGTCGGTCTCGCGCGGCAGGGGCACGCGACGCGGCTGCTCACGCGTATCGGCCGCGACGAGCGCGGCCGGCGCATCGCGACCCAGATCGAGGAGTCGGGCGCCCGCGTCGACGAGCGCTCGTTCACCGACGCACCGACCTCGACCGCGCGGGCGCGGCTGCGCCCCGACGGCTCGGCCGAGTACGAGTTCGCGATCGACTGGGCGGTCCCCGCCGCCGACGCCCGCGACCTCGCCGGCGTGCGCGCCGTGCACACCGGATCGATCGCGCTCTTCCTCGAGCCGGGCGGCACGGCCGTGCTCGACACGCTCCGCGCCGCGGCGGCAGCGGGCGCGATCGTGAGCGTCGACCCGAACATCCGGCCCGCGCTCGTCGGCGACCACGCCGGCGCGCTCGCGAGGTTCGGCGAGGCCGTGGCATCCGCCGATCTCGTCAAGCTGAGCGATGAAGACGCGCGCTGGCTGTACCCCGATCTCGACGACGAGGAGGTGCTCACGCGGATCGCGGAGCTGGGGCCCGCTCTCGTCGTGATCACCCGCGGAGGGGAGGGCCTGCTCGCGCGCGGTGCGCACGGCGTCGTCGCTGCGGCCCCGTACGTCGTGACGGTGGCCGACACGATCGGCGCGGGCGACGCCGCCATGGCGAGCCTCGTGTCGAGCGTGCTGGACGACCCGCGGGTGCTCCCCGAGGCGTACGCGCTCGAGACGGTCCTCCGCCGCGCGGCGGTCATGGCCGGCATCACGGTCTCGCGCGCGGGCGCCAACCCGCCGACGCGTGCCGAGGTCGACGCCCGGCTAGGCTGACCGGGTGCGCCTGCGCCTCGATCTCGCCTACGACGGCACCGGCTTTCGCGGCTGGGCCCGCCAGCCGGGCCTGCGCACCGTGCAGGGCACGCTCGAGACCGCGATCGCCCGCGTACTCGGCGGCGATCCGCAGCTGGTCGTTGCGGGCCGCACCGATGCCGGCGTGCACGCGTCGGGCCAGGTCGCCCATCTCGATCTGAGCGACGCGCAGCGCGCGCGGCTCGAGAAGGGGCGGAACCCGACACCCGCAGCGCTCGCCGCCCGACTGACGGGGGTGCTCGGTCCCTACCCCGACGTCGCCGTGCACCGCAGTGCCGAGGCGCCCGCGGGGTTCGACGCGCGGTTCTCCGCCGTCTGGCGGCGCTACGAGTACCGCATCGCCGACCTCGAGACCTCCTACGACCCGCTCGAGCGGGGACGCACGACGACGGTGAAGGCGCGCCTCGATGTCGAGGCGATGGATGCCGCGGCCCGCTCGCTGATCGGACTGCACGACTTCGCCGCGTACTGCAAATGGCGCGAGGGCGCGACGACGATCCGCACCCTGCTCGAGTTCGGCTGGCGGCGCGACGAGCACGGGATCCTCGTGGCGAACGTGAAAGCGGATGCCTTCTGCCACAGCATGGTGCGCGCGCTCGTCGGCGCGTGCGCGGCGGTCGGGGAGGGGCGCATCGACGTGTCGGAAGCCGCGGCGATCCGCGACGCCGGCATCCGCACCAGTGAGACGAAGGTGCTCGCCGCGCGCGGACTCACCCTGACCGAGGTCGGCTACCCGGCCGACGACCTGCTCGCGCTGCGTGCCGAGCAGACGCGCGCACGCCGTTCCCCCGCCGGCGACGGCGGTGAGGACTGACCGGAAAGCGACCGCACGGGGAACACTGTGTCGAGTCGGAGCGCGTTCATGGGTTGCGGCTCTAGGCTGGCGGCACGATGAAGGTGATCTCGTACAACCTCAACAAGCACAAGGCGATCGGCGAGCTCGACGATCTGGTCGAGGCGACCGGCGCCGACATCCTGTGCCTGCAGGAGGCGGTGTCCGGTGAGCTCGCTCCCGAGATCGCGGGGCTGCAGCTCGTGGAGGCGACGGCGCGCAACCGTCTGGGGCTCGCGGTCTACCTGCGCCGGAACAGCTTCGACGCCCTCGAGGTGCGCTCGCTCGCGCTGAAGAAGTCGCTGCACGACCGGGTGCTCAAGCCCGCGGAGGAGCGGATGCTCGCGGTGCGGCTCCGTGACATCGACCACGGGCGCGAGTTCATCGTCGCGAGCTTCCACGCGGCCCCGCTCACCGCGCTGAATTCGCTGCGCCGCAAGCAGATCTCCGCCGCGCTCGGCGAGCTCGCGAGCCTCGGAGACAACCTGCCGATCCTCATGGTCGGCGACTACAACTACCCCGTGTTCAAGGAGAACCTCGGCCAGAAGGTGCGCGAGGCGGGATACGAGCTGAGTCTCAGCGACGCCCGCACCTACACGCGGTACAAGTTTTTCCGCGGGCACTACGACTTCGCGACGAGCGTGGGGTTCGACATCGACACCATCACGACACTGCCGCAGGGGCGCAGCGACCACCTGCCGATCCTCGTGACGGCGACGCCGAAGACGGCATCCATCGTCTGAGCGGTCCGCGTGCGCGCGGCGTCGGGTTGACCCAGTCTTGAGCGAAAACTGAGTCGGCGAATCAGAGAGTACTGGTGCTCGGCGTGCCGCCCGGCACGATCGCACGGTATCCCACGGCGCGGAGCGTCTCGATGACGCGGGGTTCGGCGGCGCTGTCGCCCAGCTTGCGGCGCAGGTTCGTCATGTGCGTCTCGATCGCGCGCTCGTCGGCGTCGGACACCAGGCTGCGACCGCCGCCGTGCCCTGGCCGCAGCGCGCCGGCGAGGTGCGCCTTGCTGCGCACCTCGGGGGCGGCTTCGAGGAGCGTCGCCAGCAGTTCGAACTCGGTGCGGGTGAGCAGCACGGGGTGGCCGTCGATGGTGACGCTGTGGGTGGCGCGATCGACGACGAGACCGGCGTTGCCGGACAGCCGCGACGGAGTGGCCGAGGGCAGCACGGCGACGGGGGCGGGCTGCGGGTCGGCGTCGCGCGCGCTGTCAGCGCCGGCCGGGGCGGAACCGCGCGGTCGGCGTCGCTGGGCCGCCAGCACCCGCGCGCGCAGCTCACGCGCGCGGAACGGTTTGGTGACGACGTCGTCGGCGCCGACGCTGAATCCGAGGACCGCATCGGCCTCTTCGGTGAGGGCGGTGATCAGCAGGATGTAGGTGTTGCTGTGCTCGCGGATGCGGCGGGCTGTCTCATACCCGTCGATGCCCGGCATGTTCACGTCGAGGGTGGTGATGTCGGGGTCGTGGCCACGGACGGCATCCACGCCGTCGAAACCGTTGTCGACCGCGAAGACGTGGAAACCGGCGCTCGTGAGCACCTGGACGAGGAGGTCTCGAACGTCGGCATCATCGTCGATGACGACGGCGGTCTGCCGTGCGGCCTCGCCAATCGGCGACCCCCTTGCTGCGTGTGTTGGTCCGATTGTGCCAGACTCCGCGGGCCGCTTCCGCGTCGCTCGAGGCGCGGATGCCTCCTCGATCGATCCAGGGCGGTGGGATGAGCCACACCAGGGCGTCGACTCCGACCCCGTCGATCGTGATCTCCCACCCCTCGGCCTGATCGCTTCGCCGACGCTCGAACCGGTGGTCGCCTGGATGAGCGCGACGGGGGAGCGGAACCCCTGCTTCTTGGCGATCGAGTCTTTGCCGAGTTCGACGCGCGACTGCCGGGCGATCTCGCTCGCGACCGAGGCGAACGCCGCATCGACGTGTCGCTTCAGCGCACCGAAGGCGGCGTTCACCGCGATGAGCTCACCCGGCGTGAGCGCCGCGGCGGGGTGCTCCGCGACCCGTGCCTCACGGATCGAGCCCGCTCTCTTCGCCGGAGAGCGCCTCGATGAGCGACACAGCGCGGGGCCAGTACCAGGCGTAGTGGTCGGGATCCTGGTTGATCTGCGTGCGGTGCGCGACGAGAGTCGGTGCGAGGGTGTCACGGTCGGGCACGCGCATGATCATCGCGCGGTAGAAGAGCATCGCAGATATATAGGGGTCGAGCCGTTCTGCCCGGCTGCCCCAGCCGTCCTGCTGTTGGAAGAGTCCGATCGAGGTCGTCGGCGTCCCGTCGGGGTTGGTGACCCCGCTCGTCTCCCAGTCGCCATGGTCGATGTTCCGCAGCGACGACTCGCCCATCGCGGTCATGATCCCGATCGCCTGGTCGCGCACCGACAGGCCGAGGTCGCGCGCGGCGCGCATGATCGTCGCGGCGTTGTCGCGCTGCTCCTGGTCGTAGTCGGCGACGACCGGCGGTGAGCTGAGTGGAGCGAGCGAGCGGATGCCCGAGAACGCCCCCAGGGCGGATGCCACGATCAGTCCCGCAGCGAGCAGAGGCATCCCGGCGATCGCGATGACCGTCCAGACGCGATCCCGTCTCCTGGGTGGCGTGCGCACCATAGAGGGCATCGTCGCACGGCGGGCTGAACGGATGCCGGGGCGCGCGCAGCGATCGGCGGTGACGCGCGGCGGTCAGCGTGTGGCGAGTGACACCACTCGGGCGACCTGATCGAGCCCGGGGCTCATCTGAGCTGCGGACAACTGATAGGTCGCCCACGGGCGGCGATAGGGGTCGACGACGTCGTCGTCGGCGGGGTCGTCGGGCGGAGCGCTCAGCCCCCGCCTGGCCGCGACGATCGCCACCGCCGCCCGCACGCGTGCTGCCGCGTCCGGTCCCGCGGATGCGACAGCGCTGACGATGTCGGCGTCCGGAATTCCGGTCGCGAGTCGGGCGAACTCGCGAACGGTGAAGGACGAGCGCAGTCGCGCCGGGGCTAGCTGGGCGACTCGTCCTCGGTGCTCCCGGCTCATCGCGAGGACCAGGTCGGGCGAGTCGAGGTGGGCCGCTGTGAGGTAGCGGGACCGATGCGCGCTCGCTGCCCCGGCGTCGGTGCCCATGGCCACGACAAGGCGCTGCGCCTCCGGCGTCATCGGCGCCGCATCCAGTCCCTGTGTGCCCGCGCTGTGCACGCGCCCGCCCAGCCGTTCGAGGGTGCCGCGCAACACCACTTCCGCCAGCGGCGACCGGCAGATGTTTCCCGTGCACACGACGAGGATCTCGAACATGCCGTCAGCGTATCGAGCGCACCGGGCGTGACCGGCGGCGCGGGCGGAAAACGCGGCGGCGCGGCGATGGCGGCGCGGAGCGCGACCCGATAGGGTTTGAGGTGTTGCGGATCCCGACCGCGACATGATCCGGCGCGACTCCTGCCAACCTGCACTCCGCTGCGGGCGGGCGGAGCTCGTACCCGCAGACCCCCGGCTGTGTCCCCCACACAACCGGCTCGGTGTTCGCCGACCCCCACGCGCGGACACCATCCGGGAGGCCGAGGCTCGAACCCGGCCTCCCGGACTTCTCTCGCAGTTTGGCCGAGGCATCCACATGGCGTAGACTCGACGTTTGGTGTCCGTGCTGCCTGCGGCCGGCGCCACGAACGTGAGCCCTCCACTGGCGTGTTCCCTCCGATCACCGGAACGGAACCACCCCGGAGTGGGATTCACGAACCTCTCCGTTCGAATCAAGAAAGCAGCACTACTGTGACGCGCACCTACACCCCCAAGGCCGGTGAAGTGACCCGTGAGTGGGTCGTCATCGACGCGACCGACGTCGTTCTCGGACGCCTCGCCTCGCACGCCGCCGCGATCCTCCGCGGCAAGAACAAGCCCACCTTCGCCAACCACATCGACACCGGTGACTTCGTCGTCGTCATCAACGCCGACAAGGTTGCGCTGACGGGTCAGAAGCTCCAGAAGAAGATGGCCTACCGTCACTCGGGCTACCCGGGCGGCCTCACGGCGACCTCCTACGCGGAGCTGCTCGAGAAGAACCCGGTCCGCGCCGTCGAGAAGGCGATCCGCGGCATGCTCCCCAAAAACAGCCTGGGTCGCCAGCAGCTGTCGAAGCTGAAGGTCTACGTCGGTGCCGAGCACCCGCACGCGGCTCAGCAGCCCACTCCCTACACCTTCGACCAGGTCGCCCAGTAAGCGCCGCCGACCACAAGGAACAGATCATGGCGAACATCGCTGACTCCATCGAAGAGACCCCCGAGTCCTACACCACCGAGACCGCGGCCGCTCCGGCCGCCGCCGCCCCGCGCCCCGTCCTCTCGGTGCCCGGTTCGGCTGTCGGTCGCCGCAAGCAGGCCATCGCCCGCGTGCGCCTCATCCCCGGCTCCGGCACCATCACGGTCAACGGCCGCGAGTTCGAGGACTACTTCCCGAACAAGCTGCACCAGCAGCTGATCACCGACCCCTTCACCCTGCTCGACCTCACGGGTGCGTACGACGTCATCGTCCGCATCTCGGGCGGCGGCCCCTCGGGCCAGGCCGGCGCGCTGCGCCTCGGCATCGCCCGCGCCCTCAACGAGATCGATGCCGAGAACAACCGTCCGGCCCTCAAGAAGGCCGGCTTCCTCTCGCGCGACGCCCGCGTCATCGAGCGCAAGAAGGCTGGTCTCAAGAAGGCCCGCAAGGCTCCGCAGTACTCGAAGCGCTAAATCCTATGGCGCTGTTCGGGACGGACGGTGTGCGGGGGCTCGCGAACGGCACCCTCACCGCCGACCTGGCACTCACCCTGGCCCAGGCGACCGCTGTCGTCCTGGGCCAGGGGCGCATCGCCTCGGCCCGCAAGGCCGCCGGCAAACGCCTCACCGCGGTGGTCGCGCGCGACCCGCGCATCTCGGGGCAGTTCCTCTCCGCCGCCGTCGAGGCGGGCCTCGCCTCGTCGGGCGTCGACGTGCTCGAGGCGGGCACCCTCCCCACTCCGGCGACGGCCTTCCTCATCGACGACATCGACGCCGACTTCGGCGTGATGATCTCGGCCTCGCACAACCCCGCGCCCGACAACGGCATCAAGATCTTCGCCCGCGGGGGAGTGAAGCTGCCCGACATCGTCGAGCAGCGCATCGAAGAGGCCATGACCGGCCCCAAGCTCCAGCCCACCGGCGGTGACGTGGGGCGCGTGACGCGATTCTCGGATGCCGAGGACCGCTACGTCATGCATCTTCTGGCCTCTCTGCCGCACCGCCTCAACGGGCTCCACGTCGTCGTCGACTGCGCGCACGGCGCGGCCTCGGGCGTCTCGCCGGAGACCTTCCGCAACGCCGGCGCCAAGGTGACCGTCATCGGTGCCGACCCCGACGGCATCAACATCAACGACGGCGTCGGATCGACCCACCTCGACAAGCTCGCCGCCGAGGTCGTGCGCACCGGCGCCGACGTCGGCATCGCGCACGACGGCGACGCCGACCGCTGCCTCGCCGTCGACGCCGACGGCACCATCGTCGACGGCGACCAGATCATGGCGATCCTCGCCCTCTCGATGAAGGAGCGCGGCGTGCTCCGCGGCGACACGCTCGTCACGACGGTCATGAGCAACCTGGGCCTGCACCGCGCGATGGCCGCGAACGGCATCCGCGTCGAGACGACCGCGGTCGGCGATCGGTACGTGCTCGAGCGCATGAACGAGGGCGGCTACTCCCTCGGCGGCGAGCAGAGCGGCCACGTGATCATGAGCCGCTTCGCCACGACCGGCGACGGCGTGCTCACCGGACTGCACCTGTGCGCCGAGATGGCGCGCACCGGCAAGACGCTCGCGCAGCTGGCATCCGTCATGACCGTCTTCCCTCAGGTGCTCGTCAACGTCCGCGGCGTGGAGCGCACCCGCGCGACCGACGCCGACGTCGTCGCCGCCGTCGAGGTGGCCGAGCGCGCCCTCGGCGACAGCGGGCGGGTGCTCCTGCGCCCCTCGGGCACCGAGCAGATGGTGCGCGTGATGGTCGAGGCGGCGTCGGAGGCGGATGCCCGGCGCATCGCCGACGAGCTCGCCGACATCGTGCGCGGCTGACGGATTCGGGTTCGCTTGCGGTCCGCATCCGGCGGGCGGTCCGCTCGGTGCGGCTTCAGCCGGCGGGCTCTGACCAGCTGAGCGACTCGATGTAGCGCAGTAGCACGCCTTCGCGAAGCGCCCACGGACTCACTTCGAGCTCCTCGACGCCGAGCGCGGTCATGGCGGTGTGCAGCACCACGGCCGCCGCGACGATCTGGAAGGTGCGGTCGGGCGTGATGCCGGGAAGCTCCTGCCGGGCCGAGGCGGGAAGGCGCGCGAGCCGCGGGATCCACGAGCCGAGCGCCGTGCGCGGCAGCAGCATCCGCTCGCTGCCCGACCACCCCGCCGCCGGGTATCCGGCGAGCTTCGCGAGCGAGCGGATCGCCTTCGACGACCCGACGACGTGGTTCGGCTTCGGCTGCGCGGCCATGAGCGCGGCGATCGGGGCGAGCGTGACGGCGGCGTGGGCGCGCAGGCGTTCGACGGCCTCCTCGCCCGGCGGGTCGTTCGGGAGGAACTCGACGGTCGCGCGGCCGGCGCCCAGCGGCACGGATGCCGCGACCTCGGGCAGCTCGTCGGCGCCGGCGGCGAGTTCGAGCGATCCACCGCCGATGTCGAACAGCAGGATCTGCCCCGCCGACCACCCGAACCACCGGCGGACGGCGAGGAACGTGAAGCGCGCCTCGCTCTCGCCCCCGAGCACCTGCAGGTCCTGGCCGAGCGCCTCCTCGATGCGGGCGATCACCTCGGCGCCGTTCGTCGCGTCGCGGACGGCGCTCGTGGCCGTCGCGAGCAGCTCCGACACGTTCTCACGCTCGGCGACGACGCGCGCTTCGGCGACGGCCGAGACCAGGGCATCCACACCCTCCTCGCTGATCGAGCCGTCGGGTTCGAGGTAGCGCATGAGGCGGAGCACCGTGCGGGTGCTGCTCGTGGCGAGCGGCCGGCCGCCGGGGTGTACATCGGCGACCAGCAGGTGAACCGTGTTCGAGCCGATGTCGAGTACTCCGAGGCGCATGCGGCCAGCGTAGCGGCGGGCGGGGTGGGCGCCGCGCGCCTGCCACGTGGGGTGACGGTGCGGGCGGGGTGCGCGCCGCGTGCGCGCCGGTGCGCGCCGGTAGAGTGGGCGCCGGTGCGTGACGGTGCGCGCCGGTGCGTGACGGTGCGCGCCGCGTGCGCGCCGGTGCGCGCCGGTAGAGTGGGCGCGATGTCCACCGACGAACAGGCGACCGACGTCGCCTCGCTGTATCGCGAGGTCGACCGCGCGGAGTGGGCGGCGCTCGCGCCGGGTGTGCCCAACCCCCTCACCGAGACCGAGGTCGTGCAGCTGCGCGGCATCGGCGACCGCCTCGACCTCGCCGAGGTGCGCGAGGTGTACCTGCCGCTCAGCCGACTGCTGTCGACGTACGCCGAGAACACCAAGCGCCTGGGCGGTCAGGTCTCGTCGTTCCTGCGCGAGCCCGACGCGACGACGCCGTTCGTCGTCGGTGTCGCCGGCTCGGTCGCGGTCGGGAAGTCGACCATCGCGCGCCTGCTCCGCGAGTTGATGAGCCGCTGGCCCGGCACCCCGCGGGTCGAACTCGTGACCACCGACGGATTTCTCTACCCGAACGACGAGCTCGAACGCCGCGGCATCATGCACCGCAAGGGCTTTCCCGAGTCGTACGACCGGCGTGCGCTCGTGCGGTTCCTCACCGACGTGAAGTCCGGCGCCGCGGAGGCGCGGGCACCCTTCTACTCGCACATGCGCTACGACATCATGCCCGACGCGCACATCACGGTGCGCCGCCCCGATGTCGTCATCGTCGAGGGGCTGAACGTGCTCTCCCCGCCGCCGACGCCCAACGACGTCGCGGTGAGCGACCTGTTCGACTTCTCGATCTACGTCGACGCCGACGCCGACGACATCGCGCAGTGGTACGTGCACCGCTTCCTCGCGCTCCGGCAGGGCGCGTTCAACAACCCGAGCTCGTTCTTCAAGGTGTTCGCCGACCTCTCCGATGCCGAGGCCGTCGACACCGCGATGGGCTACTGGAACGACATCAACCTGCCGAACCTCCGCGAGAACGTCGAACCCACCAAGCACCGCGCGACCCTCGTGCTGAACAAGGCCGCCGACCACACCGTCGAGAGCGTCCTCCTCCGCAAGCTCTGACCCCGGCATCCTCCCCACCGCCGAGCCGCCATGATCTGTGCGAGCCGCCACGATCCGGCCCGCACATCCCGTAGCGGCTCGCATGGGGGATAGCGGCTCGGCGTGAGGGCCGCGGCATCCCCCGGCGGCGCGGGGTTTGGCAGGGATCCGCGCAAACGGGCGCGGCTACCCTAGAGCGCATGTGTGGAATCGTCGGATACGTCGGCCCGCGGGACAGCCAGGCCATCCTCCTCTCGGGGCTCGCCCGGCTCGAATACCGCGGCTACGACTCCGCCGGCATCGCGGTCATCGACCAGGGCGGCTCCCTCGACATGCGCAAGCGCGCCGGCAAGCTGAAGGTGCTGCGCGACGACCTGGCATCCCACCCCATGCCCGACGGCACGACGGGCATCGGGCACACGCGCTGGGCGACGCACGGCGGGCCGACGGATGCCAACGCGCACCCGCACCTCGCCGACGATGACCGCCTGGCGGTCATCCACAACGGCATCATCGAGAACTTCGCCGAGCTGAAGGCCGACCTGCTCTCCCTCGGATACACCTTCCGCTCCGAGACCGACACCGAGGTCGCGGCGGTGCTCCTCGGGCACGAGTACCGGGCATCCGGCGATCTCGTCACGGCGTTCCGCTCGATCGTGCGCCGCCTCGAAGGCGCGTTCACGCTCCTCGCGATGCACCAGGACCAGCCCGGCCTCGTCGTCGGCGCCCGCCGCAACTCGCCGCTCGTGATCGGCCTCGGCGACGGCGAGAACTTCCTCGGCTCCGACGTCGCGGCCTTCGTCGAGCACACCCGCAACGCCCTCGCGATCGGGCAGGACGAGATCGTCGCGATCACCCCCGAGGGCGTCGAGATCACCGACTTCGACGGCAGCGCCGTCGAGGCCTCTCCCTTCGAAGTGGTGTGGGATGCCTCGGCCGCCGAGAAGGGCGGATGGTCTTCCTTCATGGCGAAGGAGGTCTCCGAGGAGCCCGACGCCGTCGCGAACACGATCCGCGGCCGCGTGCAGGACGGGCAGGTCGTGATCCCGGAACTCGACGGACTCGACGAGATCTTCACGGGTATCCGCCGCATCATCGTCATCGCGTGCGGCACGGCCGCCTACGCCGGTCAGACCGGCGCCTACGCCATCGAGCAGTGGACGCGTGTGCCCGTGTCGGTCGAGCTCGCGCACGAGTTCCGCTACCGCGATCCGGTGCTCGGCGACGACACGCTCGTCGTCTCGATCAGCCAGTCCGGCGAGACCATGGACACCCTCATGGCCGTCAAGTACGCACACGAGCGCGGCGCGAAGACGCTGTCGATCTGCAACACCCAGGGAGCCACGATCCCGCGCGAATCGGATGCCGTGATCTACACGCACGCGGGGCCTGAGGTGGCCGTGGCATCCACCAAGGCGTTCGTCGCGCAGATCACCGCGCTGTACCTCCTCGCCCTGCACGTCGCGCGGGTGCGCGGGTCGCTCGCCGCCGCCGAGGCGGCCGATCACGTGCGTGAGCTCGAGGCCGTGCCCGGCAAGATCTCGCGCGTCCTCGAGACCGAGCAGGCCCACATCGAGCAGTTCTCGCGCTGGATGGCCGACACGCAGTCGGTGCTCTTCCTCGGCCGGCACGTCGGCTACCCGATCGCGCTCGAGGGCGCGCTCAAGCTCAAGGAGATCAGCTACATCCACGCCGAGGGCTTCGCCGCCGGCGAGCTCAAGCACGGTCCGATCGCGCTCATCGAGCCGGGCCAGCCGGTGTTCGTGATCGTGCCGTCGCCGCGCGAATCGGCCGAGCTGCACAAGAAGGTCGTCTCGAACATCCAGGAGATCCGCGCGCGCGGCGCCCGAGTGATCGTCGTCGCCGAAGAGGGGGATGCCGCCGTGCTGCCCTTCGCCGACGAGGTGCTGCACATCCCGCTCGCCGGCCCCTTCTTCGAACCGCTGCTCGCCGTCGTGCCGCTGCACATCTTCGCGATGGGCCTCGCGACCGCGAAGGGCCTCGACGTCGACCAGCCCCGCAACCTCGCCAAGTCCGTCACGGTGGAGTGAGGGCGGCCGGCCGGGCGGTCGGCGCCGCGGGCGGTGGGTAGGCTGACGGGGTGATCGTCGGAATCGGCGTCGACCTCGTCGACATCCCGCGCTTCGAGCGTTCGCTCGCGCGGACGCCGCGGCTTCTCGACCGGCTGTTCACGCCGGCCGAGCAGACGCTCAAGCCGCACTCGCTCGCCGCGCGCTATGCCGCCAAGGAGGCCCTGATCAAGGCCCTCGGGGGTTCCGACGGCGTGCACTGGACCGACATCGAGGTCGCCTCCGAGCCGAGCGGCCGCCCCGTGTTCGCCCTCGCCGGCGAGACCGCCGCGACCGTCGAAGCCCGCGGCATCACCGCCGTGCACCTCTCGCTCAGCCACGACGGCGGCCTCGCGATCGCGTACGTGGTGGCCGAGGCACCCGATGCGCCGATGGATGCCTCGGGGGCCGGCGCGTCCGCCGGTGCCGTGGCCGAGGCATCCGTCGACCCGACCGGAGGCGCCCGATGAGCCACCTGCCCGCCGGCGTGATGCGCGAGACGCTCATCGACACCGCCGCGATCACCGAGAACGTGCGGCACCTGCGGCGCCTCACCGACTCGGAGGTGATCGCCGTCGTCAAGGCCGACGGCTACGGTCACGGCGCCGTGCGCTCCGCGATCGCGGCGCTCGCCGGCGGCGCGACGCGTCTCGGGGTCGCCGACGTGTCCGAGGCGATCGCCCTCCGCCGTGCGGGGATCGACGCGCCGATCCTCGCCTGGCTGCACGCGCCGGGCGCCTCGTTCGTCGAGGCCGCCGGACGCGGGATCGAGCTCGGTATCTCGAGCTTCGATCAGCTCGTCGCCGCGGCGTCCGCCGCCACCGCCGACCGCGCCGTCGGCGTGCACCTCAAGGTCGAGACGGGGCTCGGGCGCAACGGCATCGCGCCCGCCGACGCGCCCGTCGTGTTCGCCGAGACGGCACGACTCGAGCGCATCGGCAAGCTCCGCGTGGTCGGCATCTTCAGCCACCTCTCCAACACGAGCGCGGACGACGACCGCGCCGCCCTCTCCCGGTTCCAGGAGGCGCTCGCGCTCGCGGCGCGGCTCGGGCTCACCCCTCCGCTCACGCACATCGCCGCCTCGCACGCCGCCATCGACCTGCCCGAGGCGAGGCTCGGCTGCGTGCGGATCGGCATCGGGATGTACGGACTGTCGCCCTTCGCCGACCGCAGCTCTGCCGACCTCGGTCTGCGCCCCGCGATGACCCTCCGTGCGGCGGTCGCCGCCGTGCGCCGGGTGCCGGCCGGGCAGGGCGTCTCGTACGGCTACACGCATCGCACCGACGCCGACACGACGCTCGCGCTCGTCCCGCTCGGCTACGCCGACGGCGTGCCCCGCGCGGCATCGGGGTCGGGCGCCGTCCGCATCGGCGGCGAGACCTTCCCGGTCGCGGGCCGCATCGCCATGGACCAGTTCGTCGTCGACGTCGGCGATCACCCGATCGCGGTCGGCGACGAGGCGCTGCTCTTCGGCGACCCGACGCTCGGCGCCCCGCCGGTGGAGGCGTGGGCCGACGCCGCCAACACGATCAACTACGAGATCGTCACCCGCATCGGGCCGCGCGCGGTGCGCCGCGAGGGGGCGCGGTGATCTCGTTCGCCGTTCGCACTTCCGTCTCCGCGCCGCGGGCCCGGCGCGGCGGCCCCGGGTTTCGGCGGAATGCCCGCGGCGACCGACGCGTTCGGACTGAACTGTGAACGGGAGGATGCCATGAGCGGGCTCGACGAGTTCGTCGGCGACCGCGAGATCGCGTCGCCCGACGAGATGGAGAACCTCGGCCGCCGGTTCGGCGCGGCGCTCGGCGCCGGAGACCTCGTCGTGCTCACCGGCCCGCTCGGCGCCGGCAAGACGACCCTCACGCGGGGCATCGCCGCGGCGCTCGGCGTGCGCGGCCGCGTGCAGAGCCCGACCTTCGTGATCGCGCGCACGCATCGCTCGCTCACCGACGGTCCGCCCCTCGTGCACGTGGATGCCTACCGTCTCGGCACCGACGGAGAGCTCGACGACCTCGACATCGACTTCGCCCACTCGGTCGTCATCGCCGAGTGGGCCGCGCCCTACGCGGCGGCCGTCGCCGACCGCTGGTGGGAGGTCGAGATCGACCGCGGATGGTCGGGCACCGGCGTCGACAACGCGTGCGGCACCGCGGGCCCGCACGTCGCCGACATGGAGGACGCCGCGCCGCGGCTCGTCCGCATCTCGCGCCGGCCATGACCTCGCGACGGTCGACCTCGGCGTAGGGTGCCGCAACCCGCCCCGGCACCGCATCCACCCGGACACCCCCATCCGGACACCCCACCCGCACCGGCCCCGACTACCCTGGATGACGTGATCCTCGGCATCGACACCTCCCTCGGCACGGCCGTCGCCGTCGTCGACCGCGACGGTGCGGTGCGAGCCGACCGTGCGAGCGAGAATCCTCTCGGGCACGCCGAGGCGATCGGTACGCTCCTGGTCGACGCGCTGACGGACGCCGCCCGTGGCCCGATCGGGCAGACCGGCGCCGCCGAAGAGGTTGCGCTGACGCATGTCGCCGCAGGCATGGGTCCCGGTCCCTTCACCGGGCTCCGGGTCGGCATCGCCGCGGCGCGCGCCTTCGCGCTCGGCCGGGGCATCCCGGTCGTCGCCGTCCCGAGTCACGACGCGGCGGCGCTCGGCGCGCTGCTGTCTGCGGCGCTCGCCGACCCCTTCGGCGACCCGCCCCGCTTCGCCGTCGTCACCGACGCGCGCCGCCGCGAGTTCGCCTACTCCGTCTACGACGGGCTCGACGACGACGGCATCCCCGTGCGCGCGGCCGGCCCTGCCCTCGCACCGCGCGCCGAGATCGACGACGTGCTCGCCGGGATCGGCGGCGAGCGGCTCGACGTCACCGCCATCCCGGCGGCGATGGTCGCCACTCTCGCCGCGCGCGCGCTCGCCGCGGGCCGAGAGCTCACGGGCCCCGAGCCGCTGTACCTGCGCGCTCCCGACGTGACCCTGCCTGCCGCCCCGAAGCGGGTGGGCGCATGAACCTGCGCACCGCGACCGCCGACGACCTCGGCGCGATCATGGCCCTCGAGCGGGCGTCGTTCCCGACGGATGCCTGGAGCGAGACCCTCATGGCCGCCGAGCTCTCCTCGCCGCACGGCCGCTACGTCGTCGACGTCGAGGCCGGGCGCCTCGCCGGCTACGGGGGAGTGCGCGCCGTGCAGGGCGCCGCCGACGCGGACATCCAGACGATCGCGATCGCCGAGCACGCCCGCGGAACGGGACGGGGGCGCGCGCTCCTGCACGCGCTGCTCGCCGCGGCTCGGGAGCGCGGGGCCCGCGAGGTGTTCCTCGAGGTGCGCGCCGACAATCCGGTCGCCGAATCGCTGTACGTCTCCGAGGGCTTCACCGAGATCGCCCGCCGCCCGCGCTACTACCAGCCCGATGACGTCGACGCCGTCGTCATGAGGCTCGATCTCGTCGGCTGGGCGGTTGCCCAGCGGCCGGCCGACTCCGTCGCGTCCGAGGCGGGGGCCTGCTCATGAACGCCCTCCCGACCCGAGACCGGCTCCCCGCTCACACCGCCGAGAACCGCGAACCGCTCGTGCTGGGCATCGAGACGAGCTGCGACGAAACCGGCATCGGCATCGTGCGCGGCTCGACGCTGCTGAGCAACACGATCGCGAGCTCGATGGACGAGCACGCCCGCTACGGCGGCGTCGTGCCCGAAGTCGCCGCGCGCGCGCACCTCGAGGCGCTGCAGCCGACGATCGAAGCCGCCGTCGCCGAGGCCGGCATCACGCTCGACGAGATCGACGCCGTAGCCGTCACGAGCGGGCCGGGTCTCGCCGGGGCGCTCATGGTCGGCATCGGCGCCGCGAAGGCCCTCGCGGTGAGCCTCGACAAGCCGCTCTACGCGGTGAACCACCTCGTCGGCCACATCGCCGCCGACCTCCTCACCGGCGAAGATGTCGAGTACCCGACGATCGCGCTCCTCGTGAGCGGCGGTCACACCTCGCTCCTCCTCGTCCGCGACCTCGTCTCCGACGTGGAACTCCTCGGCGAGACCCTCGACGACGCCGCCGGCGAAGCCTTCGACAAGGTCGCCCGCATCCTCGGCCTGCCCTATCCCGGCGGCCCCGAGATCGACCGCGCCGCCGCGACCGGCGACCCGGCCGCGATCCGATTCCCGCGGGGCCTCTCCAAGGCATCCGACCTCGCGGAGCACCGCTACGACTTCTCCTTCTCGGGGCTGAAGACCGCCGTCGCGCGCTGGGTCGAGCAGGACGCCGCCCGCCAAGCGGAGAGCGGAGACGCCCCCGCCATCTCGGTGCCCGACGTCGCCGCGTCGTTCCGCGAAGCGGTCGTCGACGTGCTCGTGACGAAAGCCCTGGATGCCTGTGCGCGCTACGGCGTGCCGCGCCTGCTGCTCGGCGGCGGCGTCATCGCCAACCGGCGCCTGCGCGAGGTCGCGCTCGAGCGGGCGACCGCGGCCGGCGTCGCGGTGCGGATCCCGCCGCTCAGCCTCTGCACCGACAACGGCGCGATGATCGCCGCGCTCGCCGCGCAGCTCATCATGAGCGGCCACCGCCCGTCGACCCTCGCCTTCGGCGCCGACTCCACGCTGCCGGTCACCGAGATCCAGGTCGACGAAGTCGAAGCAGGCGAACAGACCCGCGACGAGTCGGCGGCAGTCCGATGAGCGAGCGCGACGAACGGATGCCCCGCCCCGCCGGCCCCGCCGAGGCGCCCACCGTCGCGGGCGCCTCCGACGACGTGACGGTCGCCGACTCGGCGGCGCTGCCCGGCGAGCACCGCGGCGGTTTCCAGAGAGAGTTCACCGAGCCCGTCCCGATCACCGAGACCACCGTGGTCGAGCCCGAGTGGGCGACCGCGCCCGCCCCCTCCGCCGACAGCGCGCTGCCGCGCAGCGGCGCCTGGGCGCTCGTCTTCGGCATCCTCGGGCTCGCGGTGTCGTTCCTCGTGGGCTGGGCCTTTCTCATCGGCCTCGTCGGCGCGGGCCTCGCGATCGCCGCACTCCGCCGCCCGTGGGAGTCGCGTCAGCTCGCCGTCTGGGCGCTCTGCCTGAGCCTCGTGTCGGTCGTCTACAGCGCGGGCTGGCTGTGGTGGGCGTCGACGCAGGGCCCGCTGTTCGGCTGACGCCCCCCCTCAGACGCGGTCGGCCAACAGGGTCACGCGACGGTCGCCGACGCGCGTGACGAACAGCGTCGCCTGCTCCGGACCGCGCAGCTTGAGCTTCGTGCGCAGGCTAGCCGGGTCGACGTCGACCCCGCGCTTCTTGATCTCGAGGGTGCCGATGCCGCGCTCCCGCAGCGCCTTGCCGAGCGCCTTCGGGTCGTTCGGCAGCTGCTCGCGCACGCGGAAGCTCTGCACGAACGGGCTCGCCGTGCCGTCCGAGGAGCCTGCGGCCGGGGCATCCGAGGTCAGATACGCGATCTTCGCGTCGATCATCCCGGCATCCAGCGACCGCGCGACCTCGCCGATCAGCCGGGCGCGGATGACCGCGCCCTCGGGCTCGTGCAGGTACGCGCCGAGCTCCCGCACCGGAGCGTCGTCGGCATCACCCGCCGCGGTGAGCTCGGTCGCCGAGCCGCCGCGGATGACGAGCGCCGAGCGACGGATGCCCGGCCGCGCGAGCTTTCCCGTCCAGACGACCAGCTCCACGGTCGAGCCGTCGACCGAGATCCACTGCGCCTCGGCGTCCTCCGGGATCAGGGTCCGGTCGAACGCCGGACCGAGCTTCACCCCGGCGGGAACGCGGGCGGCGAGATCCCACACCCAGTCGAGCGGCGGCGACCAGTCGCCCGCGCCCACGCGGGTGGTCTCGGTGTGGCCCGCGGTGCGGCGGGCGGGGTCGAGCCAGACGGCGTCGACGCCCGCGAGGTCGACCTCCTCGGCGCGCGCGTGCCGCACCTGCGCCTGCTCGCCGAACGGGGCGAGGTTATAGGCGGCGAGGGCCGCGGTGACCTCGTCGGCGTCGACCGCGACGACGTCGAGACCGATGCCGGCGAACGCGAGCGCGTCGCCGCCGATGCCGCAGCCGAGATCCGCGACGCGGGCGACGCCGGCATCGCGGAACCGGCCGGCGTGACGCGCGCCGACCTCGAGTCGAGTCGCCTGCTCGAGGCCCGCCCGCGTGAAGAGCATGCGGTCGGCGAAGGCGCCGAACTTCGCCCGTGCGCGGCTGCGCAGGCGCGCCTGCCCCACCGCCGCCGCGACGAGATCGGGGGAGAGGCCGGCGGCGCGCAGACGCGACACCGTCGCGGCGACGTCGTCGGTGCCGTCGATCGCCCCGAGGTCGTCGACCAGGCGCAGGCCCTCCGGGGTGAGGAGCGCGGTCAGCTCGGCGAGTTCCATCCGGCCAGCCTAGAAGACCCCGCCGAGGTGGCCGCGGCCGGGATTGGCACTCGCGTTGCACGAGTGCCAACGGCACCCTAGACTTGGCGTTAGCACTCCGACGTGTCGGGTGCTAATCAGTCTTTTCCGTGTCAACGCCAGAAAGAGGTAAACCGTGTCGGTTTCCATCAAGCCGCTCGAGGACCGCATCGTCATCAAGCAGGTCGAGGCCGAGCAGGTCACGTCCAGCGGTCTCGTCATCCCCGACACCGCCAAGGAGAAGCCCCAGGAGGGCGAGGTCGTGGCCGTGGGCCCGGGCCGCATCGACGACAACGGCAACCGCGTTCCGCTCGACGTCGCCGTCGGCGACCGCGTGATCTACTCGAAGTACGGCGGCACCGAGGTCAAGTTCGGCGCCGACGAGTACCTCGTGCTCTCGGCGCGCGACGTGCTCGCGGTCGTCGTCCGCTGACGAACCCACAACGACAGAAGGGCCCGGATGCCTCGGCATCCGGGCCCTTCGTCGTCTTTCCGACGGTGCATGGCAGTCGCCCGCGGTCCGGGGCTGTCAGGACCGTTCTAGAGTGAGACTCATGACACCGACCGCTCCCGCACGCGAGGAGCGGCTCGGCGCGATCTACGCGTTCGGCGCCTACTTCTTGTGGGGCTTCATGCCCCTCTACTTTCTGCTGCTCGCCCCGATCGGGCCGTGGGAGGTCGTCGTCTGGCGCATCCTCTTCTCCCTCGTCTTCTGCGCGATCCTGCTGACCGTCACCCGCACCTGGCCGAAGCTCCTCGCGATCCTGCGCGACCGGCGCCTGGTGTTCTGGACGATCATCGCGGGCCTGCTGATCTACGTGAACTGGCAGGTCTTCCTCATCGGCATCCTCACCGGGCACGTCATCGAGGGGAGCCTCGGCTACTTCATCAACCCGATCGTCACGGTGCTGCTCGGCGTGCTCGTGCTGCACGAGCGGCTGCGGCCGGCGCAGTGGGCGGCGATCGCGATCGCGGTGGTCGCGGTGGTCGTGATCATCGTCGCGTACGGAACCTTCCCCTGGATCGCGCTGACTCTCGCGGCGTCGTTCGGCGCGTACGGCCTCGTGAAGAAGCAGATCGGCCCGAAGGTCGACGCGATCAGCGGCCTCACGCTCGAATCCCTCTGGCTGACGCCGATCGCGCTCGTGCAGCTCATCGTCGTCGCGAACACCACCGGACTCGTGTTCGGCACCCAGGGCGCCGGGCACACAGTGCTCGTCACCCTCGCCGGGGTCATCACCGCCGTCCCGCTCCTGCTCTTCGCCGCTGGCGCGCGGCGCGCACCGCTCGTCGTGATCGGCCTCCTGCAGTTCGTCGCCCCGATCATGCAGTTCCTCACCGGATGGTGGATGCTGGGCGAGCCGATGCCCCTCGAGCGCTGGATCGGATTCGGCCTCGTGTGGGTCGCGCTCATCGTGCTGATGGTCGACTCCATCGCCTCCGCGCGGGGCTCCCGCCGGGCATCCGCCGTTGTCGACCTCGCCTGACCGGCTCCGCTGCGGCGCGTCTCCCGCACCGGGGCGCCCGCACGGCACGACCGGGAACGGGTCGTTATCGCACCGTGACCGTCCTGTATCACACCGTTAACGCATCGCAACAATTAGGGTGCCCCCCGCCTACTAGGTTTATCCACAACCCGGCGGGGGTCCCGTGCCCGCGCCGCCGACACCAAGGAGCAAAATGGGCCTCTTCACCCGTTCGCGCGCCGCACGGATCCTGGGCGGCATCGCCCTGGTCGGTGCGGGCGCTCTCGTTCTGGCCGGTTGTTCCGGCTCGTCGAGCCCCGAGTCCTCGGGGTCTGCCGATGCAGGCTTCGAGTTCCCGATCGACTGCAACGCGGCCGAGCCGGCGGCGTACACGCCGACCTACAACTCGACCTCGACCGGTCCGGGCACCGACCTGACCTACAAGATCGGCACCGCGCTGCCGGTCACCGGCAACCTCGCCTTCCTCGGCCCGCCCGAGATCGCGGGCACCGAGTACGCCGCCTCCGAGGTCAACGCCGCGGCCAAGGGCGTCACGGTCGACCTCATCCAGGGCGACTCGGGCGACACCGACAACAAGGCGTACGAGACCGAGATCCCGCGTCTGCTGGGCGAGGGCGCCACGGCCATCATCGGCGCCGCGTCGTCGGGCACGTCGCTGCAGTTCATCGACCAGGTGATCGCGGCGAACGCCATCCAGTTCTCGCCGGCGAACACCTCGGCGGCCTTCACCGGGTACAAGGACAACGGCCTGTACTGGCGCACCGCCCCCTCGGACGTGCTCCAGGGTGAGGTGCTCGGCAACCAGATCGCCGCCGACGGCAACGAGACGCTCGGCATGATCGTGCTCAACGACTCCTACGGCACGGGCCTCGCCTGCTTCACCAAGAAGGCGTTCGAGGCGGCCGGCGGCAGCGTCGTCGCCGCGTCGCTCTACAACACGGGTGACACGAACTTCTCGGCCCAGGTCGAGGACGTGCTGGCGGCCAAGCCCGACGCGATCGCGCTGATCACCTTCGAAGAGGTCAAGACGATCATCCCCGAGCTGAAGGGCGCCGACTTCCCCGCCGACAAGATGTACTTCGTCGACGGCAACCTGTCGAACTTCGGCGACGAGTTCGACCCGGGCACGCTGACCGGGGCGAAGGGCACCTATCCGGCCGTCGACCCGGCGAAGATCTCGACGTTCCGCGACGCGCTGCAGGCGTTCAACACGGCGCAGGGCAACGCGGAGCTGACCGACTTCACCTACGCGCCGGAGTCGTACGATGCGGTCATCCTCCTCGCCCTGGCGGCGCTCGAGGCCGGCTCCACCGCCGGGCCCGATGTCGCCGCGCACCTGCAGCAGGTGTCGGGTGGCTCGGGTGACGGCAAGAAGTGCACGTCGTATGCGGAGTGCGCCGACATCATCATCTCGGGCGCCGTCGCCGACTACGACGGCGTCTCCGGACCGATCACGTTCAACGACGTGGGCGACCCGACCGAGGCGACGATCGGCATCTTCCAGTACGGCGACGACAACAACTACAAGTTCCTCAACATCGGCTGAGCCGACGAGGTCAGGCGGGGCCCCGGTCTTCGGACCGGGGCCCCGCTGCTGTGCGCGGAGGAGCGGCGAACGGATGCCTCGCACGCACCGCACCACGGATGCTTCGCCCGCCCGCACCACGGATGACTCGCGCGCCCGCACGCGCGCACGAATCAGCCCCGCACCACGGATGGTGCGGGGCTGATTCGAGCTCGCCGGGCGCGGATGCGGGAAACTCCCGTCAGGCGCCGAGCGTGCCGAGGTAGAGGCCGATCACGTTCGGATCGTTCAGCAGGTCGCGACCGGTGCCGGTGTAGGCGTCGCGGCCCTGATCGAGCACGTAGCCGCGGTCGCAGATCTGCAGGCAGCGCCGGGCGTTCTGCTCGACCATGATCGTGGTGACGCCTGCCTTGTTGATCTCCGAGACCCGCAGGAACGCCTCGTCCTGACGCGAGGGCGACAGACCGGCCGACGGCTCGTCGAGCAGCAGCACGTGCGGGTCCATCATGAGCGCGCGGCCCATGGCGACCATCTGGCGCTCGCCGCCCGAGAGCGACCCCGCGCGCTGCTGCAGCCGCTTGCCGAGGTCGGGGAAGATCGACGTCACGAAGTCGACGCGTTCGCGCAGGCCCCGCGGGCGCTGATAGGCGCCCATCTGCAGGTTCTCGGCGATCGTGAGGCTCGGGAAGACGTTGTTGGTCTGCGGCACGAACCCGACGCCCTTGGCGACGAGCTTGTTGGCGCGCAGGCCCGTGATGTCTTCTCCGTTGAGGGTCACCGACCCCGAACGCACCTTCACCTGACCGAAGATCGCCTTGAGCATCGTCGACTTGCCGGCGCCGTTCGGCCCGATGATGCCGATGAGCTCGCCCTTGGCGGCGGTGAGGTTCGCACCGTTCAGGATGTTGACGCCCGGGAGGTACCCGGCGACGACGTCGTCGAGCACCACGACGTTCTCCGCGGGGGCCGTGGCCGTCGAGGCGGACATCGACGCCGAGGCGGACGACGCCGACTGCGGGGCGGGGGCTGAACTGCTCACGTGAGGTCCTCCGTCTGCTCGTCCTTGCGCTCCGCGTCGTCGACGATCGCGCGGTCGATCTCGTGCGTCGCCTCGACGAGCTCCGTGGCGTCCGCCCCCAGCTCGCCCTCGTACCGGCCCGTGACGACGCCGAGGTCGACGTCCTGATGGGCGCCGAGGTAGGCGTCGATCACCGCGGGGTTCTTCATCACCGTGTCGGGCGGGCCCTCGGCGACGACCCTGCCCTCGGCCATGACCACCACCCAGTCGGCGATGTGGCGCACCATGTGCATGTCGTGCTCGACGAACAGCACGGTCATGCCGAGATCCTTGAGATCGAGGATGTGGTCGAGCAGCGACTGGGTGAGCGCCGGGTTCACGCCCGCCATCGGCTCGTCGAGCATGACGAGGGTCGGGTCGCTCATGAGGGCGCGCGCCATCTCGAGGAGCTTCCGCTGGCCGCCCGAGAGCGACGCGGCGAAGTCCTTCTCCTTGGAGTCGAGTGTGAACCGCGTCAGCAGCTCGCGCGCCTTCGTCTCGTTCTTCTTCTCCTGCGCGTTCCACAGGAACGGGAAGATGCTCGCCCACAGGTGCTCGCCGGTCTGGTGCGTGGCGCCGAGCTTCATGTTCTCGAGCACGGTCAGCAGACCGAGCGACTTGGTGAGCTGGAAGGTGCGCACCTGACCCATCCGGGCCGCCTTGAAAGCGGGGATGCCGGCGAGGTTCGTGCCGTCGAACGACCAGGTGCCCGTGTTCGGCTTGTCGAACCCGGTGAGCAGGTTGAACAGCGTCGTCTTGCCGGCGCCGTTCGGGCCGATGAGCGCGGTGATGGCGTTCCGCGGGATCTCGAGGTGGTCGACGTCGACGGCGGTGAGACCGCCGAACACGCGCGTCACCCCGTCGATCACGATGATCGGGTCGACCTTGGCGACGCCCGGGCGGATCTCGCCGCTCGGGTCGGCGGGGTCGACGCGGTGGAGGCCGGTGGACTTGGGGCGCGGCGTCGGGGCCACGGTGTCAGCGGACAAAGGTCAACTCCTTCTTGCTGCCGAGGATGCCCTGCGGGCGGAAGATCACGATCAGCATGAGCGCGATGCCGACGAGCACGAAGACGAGCATCTGGCTCTGCTCGACGGTGAGGAAGGGGAGGAGCCCCGCCTGCACCATCGCCGGCAGCAGGTTCGACAGGAACGCACGCACCATCCAGAAGAGCACCGCGCCGAGCACCGGGCCGAAGATCGTCGCCGCACCGCCGAGCAGCAGCGCCGTCCACACGAAGAACGTCTGCGAGGTGACGTACACGTTCGGGTTGACGTTCGTGCCCATCGCCGTGATGATGCCGCCCGCGGCGATGATCATGCCGCCGACGATGAGAGCCTGCATCTTGAAGGCGAAGACGTTCTTGCCGAGCGAGCGCACGGCATCCTCGTCTTCACGGATGCCTCGGATCACGCGGCCCCACGGGCTGCTCATCAGCAGCCAGACGAACAGCACCACGATCGCGATCGTGATGACGCCGACGACGATCACCCACCACTGGTCGGACTGATAGGTCCACGGCCCGAAGCCCCATTTGCCGGGAGGCAGGGGGTTGCTGGCGCGGAAGGATGCCTGGAAGCCGCTCAGTCCGTCGGCCGAACCCGTCCACTGACGGAAGCTCGAGGTGAGGAAGAGGAGGCGCAGCACCTCGGCGGCCGCGATCGTGACGATCGCGAGGTAGTCGCCGCGCAGGCGCAGCGTCGGGATGCCGAGGATGATCGCGAAGACGACCGCGGCCAGCAGGCCGATGAGTGCCGCGACCGGCCACGCCAGGCCGAAAGTGAGGATCGAGATCGCGAAGCCGTATGCGCCGATGGCCATGAATCCCGCGACGCCCATGTTGAGCAGGCCCGCGAAGCCGAAGTGCACGGAGAGGCCGATCGCCGCGAGGGCGTACCCGAGGGTCGCGGGGGCGAGGATCTGCGCGAACGTGTTGTTGAGAATCTGCAGCCAGTTCATGATGTGCCTAACCGATCCGCTCTCGGCGTCCGAGGATGCCCTGCGGACGGAACAGGAGGATGACGATCAGCACGACCAGCGCGCCGACGTACTTCAGGTCGGACGGGATCCACAGGGTCGACACCTCGACGAGCAGGCCCACGATGATCGAGCCGATCAGCGCGCCGAACGCCGTGCCGAGACCGCCGAGGGTCACCGCCGCGAAGATGAGGAGCAGGATGCTCGTGCCCATGTCCCACTTGATGCCGGGGCGGAAGTAGGCCCACAGCACACCGGAGAGGCCGGCGAGCCCCGCCGCGACGATCCAGACGATGCGGACGACCCCGTCGACGTCGATGCCGCTCGCCGCCGCGAGCGACGGGTTGTCGGAGACGGCGCGGGTCGCGCGGCCGATGCGGGTGCGCATGAGCCACCACGCGAACAGGCCGATGACGATCAGCGAGACCGCCATGCTGATCACGTCGGTGACCGTCAGGCGGATGGGGCCGAGGCCGGGGATCGTCTGCGAGACGGCGCCCGGGAGCTGCTCGGTGCCGCCGCCGACGAACATCTGGTAGAGGTAGCGCAGCGCCAGCGACAGACCGATCGAGACGATCATGAGCTGCACGGTGCCGAGGCCCTTGCGCCTCAGGGGGCGCCACAACCCGGCATCCATTGCGAATCCGAAACCCGCCGAGAGCACCACGGCGATCGGGATCGCGATCCAGATCGACCAGCCCACCCCCGTCGAGAAGAGGAGCGCCATCAGCGCCCCGAAGGTGACCATCTCTCCGTGCGCGAAGTTCGACAGGCCGGTCGTGCCGAACACGAGCGACAGGCCGATCGCGGCGAGGGCGAGCATGAGGCCGAAGTTGAGGCCGTTGACCACGCGCGAGGCCAGTTGGTCGGCGAAGCTCGTCGTCTGGCGCTCGGCCGCCACGAGGGTGAAGTTCTTCGTGACTGAGCTGCCCGCCCCGAACGTCGCTTCCTGCGTGAAGGCGAACCCGTCGGGGGCCTCGACGCCGCTCGGCAGGCTCGACTTGACGAGCTCGATCGTCCAGACCGTCTCCTTGTCGGGCACGCCGATGCGGGCGCGGCCGTCTTCGTCGGTGGTGGCCTCGCCCTCGAAGTCGCCGCCCCTCGCGATGACGGTCGCGCCGGCGACGGCCTCGCCGCCGGAGCGCACGTTCACGACGATCGTGTAGGGGAGATCGGTGCTGTCGTCACCCCCGTCGTCGCCCGAGGCGGCGAAGGATGCCCCCGGCATGCTCAACAACAGGGCGACGGCGGCGAGCATGCCGCCGAGGGTCAGCACCAGCCACCGCAGTGGGCTGCGCGCAGCGACGGTCGTGGGACTCAAAGGTTCCTCCAGTCAGCGCACCCGTCGGGTGGGGCGGTCGCATCGGCAGTGATCAACGACGGTACGAGCGTAATGTGTCCGGATTGTTTCGACCACTGACTCGTTATCGGAATGTTCTCGTCGGATCGTCGTGGGGGGTGCGGCGAGGTCTCGCCGTGCGGAATGAACGCGGTCCCGCGCGACTTACAATCGATGCACGCGCGCGCGAGGGGCAGGAGAGCCAGTGGAGTACAACGACCCGTTCGGTTTCGTCGGTCTGACCTATGACGATGTGCTGCTCCTTCCGGGGCACACCGACGTCATCCCGTCAGAGGCCGACACGTCCTCGCGGGTGACCCGCCGCATCACGGTGGCGACGCCGCTGCTGTCGGCGGCGATGGACACCGTCAGCGAGGCGCGCATGGCGATCGCGATGGCCCGCGAGGGTGGCCTCGGCATCCTGCACCGGAACCTCTCCATCGCCGACCAGGCCGCGATGGTCGACCAGGTCAAGCGCAGCGAGTCGGGCATGATCACCGACCCGATCACGACGACGCCGGACGCGACGATCGACGAGGTCGACAAGCTCTGCGCGCAGTACCGCATCTCCGGTCTGCCGGTGATCGACGACGCCGGCACACTCGTCGGCATCATCACGAACCGCGACATGCGCTTCGTGTCGGGCTTCGAGCGGCAGACCACCAAGGTGCGCGACGTGATGACGACCGAGGGGCTCGTGACCGGGCGCGCCGGCATCGGCGCGAACGAGGTCATCGCCCTGTTCGCGCAGCACCGGGTCGAGAAGCTGCCGCTCATCGACGACGCGGGCAAGCTCGCCGGACTCATCACGATCAAGGACTTCGACAAGAGCGAGAAGTACCCCCTCGCGACGAAGGACGACCAGGGACGGCTGCGCGTGGGCGCGGCGATCGGCTTCTTCGGCGACGCGTGGGAGCGCGCCGAGGCCCTCCGCGACGCCGGGGTCGACGTGATCGTCGTCGACACCGCGAACGGACAGTCGCAGGGCGTCATCGACATGGTGACGCGGCTGAAGACGGATGCCACGTTCGAGCACATCGACGTCATCGGCGGCAACGTCGCGACGCGTGAGGGCGCGCGGGCGCTCATCGACGCGGGTGTGGACGCCGTGAAGGTCGGCGTCGGTCCGGGGTCGATCTGCACGACGCGCATCGTCGCGGGCGTGGGCGTGCCGCAGGTCACGGCGATCTGGGAGGCGTACCAGGCCGCCCGCGAGGCGGGCATCCCGATCATCGCCGACGGCGGTCTGCAGTACTCCGGCGACATCGCCAAGGCGCTTGTCGCCGGGGCCGACACCGTCATGCTCGGGTCGCTCCTCGCCGGCACCGACGAGTCGCCGGGCGAGATCGTCTTCCAGAGCGGCAAGCAGTTCAAGCTCTACCGCGGGATGGGCTCGCTCGGGGCGATGCAGACGCGCGGCAAGAAGACCTCGTACTCGAAGGACCGTTACTTCCAGGCCGACATCCCCTCGGACGACAAGCTGATCCCCGAGGGCATCGAGGGCCAGGTCGCGTACCGCGGCCCCGTGTCGGCGGTCGCGTACCAGCTCGTCGGCGGCCTGCGTCAGTCGATGTTCTACGTCGGCGCGCGCACGATCGAGGAGCTGAAGGCGCGCGGAAAGTTCGTGCGCATCACCGCCGCGGGCCTCAAGGAGAGCCACCCGCACGACGTGCAGATCGTCGTCGAGGCGCCCAACTACAAACGCTGAGCCCGGGGGCGGCGCGCCGCGGCGTCCCAGCACGACTGCCCACAAGTCGACGCGCGAGCGGGCGCGTTCAGCGCAGCCGGAACGCGGGGTCGGCGCGGGCGGTGGGGTCGAGTGCCAGCTCGGCGAGCGTCGCGCCGACGCCGGGGGCGAACTTGAATCCCTGGCCGGAGAATCCCGCGCCGACGACCACCCGGCCCACTCGGTCGAGCACGAATGCCTCGTCGGGCGTCGTCGTGTACGTGCACGAGATCGGCACGGCCGAGTCGGGGTCGAGGCCGGGGAACCACTCGCGCACGTACGCGCGCAGCTCGCGCTGGCGCACGCTCCGGTGCGGGCGCGCATCGGGGTCGACCTCGTCGCCGATGCCGTGGAACCCGACCTTGACGCCTTCGCCCGGCGTCGGCATGCCGTAGACGTTCGCCGGCTGCGAGCCGGGCGCCACGAAGTGGTTGAACGACGGCCACGGCACGTCGATCCGGGGCGTGAAATGAGCGGGGGTCTCCTCGGTGACCCGCAGGCGGGGCAGCTGGATGCCGAGGCCACCACCGCGTGTCACGCCACCGCCCGTAGCCGCCGGCCCCGCGTCGCCGCTCGCGCCGAGGAGCTTCTCGGTCCACGCCCCGACTGTCGCGACCACGACGTCGGCGCGGAGCACACCGGCACCCGTCACGACATCGACGCCGTCGGCGTCGGGGGCGATCGCCGCGACACGCGTGTTCCAGCGCACCTCCCCGCCCGCCGCGACGGTGCGGCGTTCGAGTTCGCGCAGCGCCGCCGCGGCGCGCGCGACGCCGGCGTCGGGCGAGTACAGCACCGTGGACTCGAAGCGCATCCCCGGCCAGCGGCGCGCCGCCTCGGCTCCGTCGAGAAGGTCGGCGGGGATGCCCCGGGCCGTGAGCGCATCGGCGAGCTCGGCCAGCGGAGCGCGGTTCGCCGCGCCGAGCGCCGGTCCGGGACCGTGCGAGACGAGGCCGTGTCGGCGCAGCAGCGGCTCTCCGTCGACCTCGCCCAAGGCATCCCATCCTTCGCGGGCGACAGCCAGCAGGTCGAGGTAGTGCGCGTCGCCATAGGCGTTGTTGTAGTTGCGGGTCTCCCCGTGCGACGCGCCCTCGTGGTGGCCGCGCGCGAAACGCTCGACCACGATCGGGCGCTCGCCGCGCCGCGTCAGCTGCCACGCCGTGGCGAGGCCCATCACCCCGCCCCCGACCACCACGATCCGCATGCCTCCCATCCTGGCACGCCGGCCCGCTCGCGCTTCGCGCGCACGACACGGTGCGACACGAACCCCTTCGTACGCGTTCGGTGAGGATGCCTCGCGCCCGGGAGGTGTGGGCGGTTGTGGCGGGGTGCCGGCGGTGGAGGCCGCCACAACCGCCACCGAGTCGCGAGGGGGCGGCTCCCGAGGCGCGGCAGGCGAGGGCGCGGGGGTGCGCGGGTAGGCTGGGCGTGTGAGCATGGAGATCGAGCTCGGCCGCGCCAAGCGCGCCCGCCGCGCGTATGCGTTCGACGACATCGCGGTGGTGCCTTCGCGCCGCACCCGCAACCCCGAAGACGTCTCGACGTCGTGGTCGATCGACGCGTTCGGGTTCGAGATCCCCGTGCTCGGCGCGCCGATGGACTCGGTGATGAGCCCGCGCACGGCCATCATGCTCGGCCAGCTCGGCGGCCTCGGCGTGCTCGACCTCGAGGGCGTGTGGACGCGCTACGACGACCCTGAGCCGCTGCTCGCCGAGATCGCGGGCCTGCCCGCCACCGAGGCGACCCGCCGCCTGCAGGAGCTCTACACCGAGCCGATCAAGCCCGAGCTCGTGCGCGACCGCCTCGCCGAGATCCGCGCCGGCGGCGTCACCGTCGCCGGGGCGCTCACCCCGCAGCGCACGCAGGAGCTCTACGAGACCGTCGTCGCCGCCGGCGTCGACCTGTTCGTGATCCGCGGCACCACCGTGTCGGCCGAGCACGTCTCGAGCGATGCCGAACCGCTGAACCTCAAGAAGTTCATCTACGACCTCGATGTGCCGGTGATCGTCGGCGGCGCCTCCACCTACACCGCCGCCCTGCACCTCATGCGCACCGGCGCCGCCGGCGTGCTCGTCGGCTTCGGCGGGGGAGCGGCGTCGACGACGCGCGCGACCCTCGGCATCCACGCCCCCATGGCGACGGCCGTCGCCGACGTCGCCGGTGCGCGCCGCGACTACCTCGACGAGTCGGGTGGACGCTACGTGCACGTCATCGCCGACGGCGGCGTGGGCACCTCGGGCGACATCGTCAAGGCGCTCGCGATGGGTGCCGACGCGGTGATGCTCGGTGTCGCGCTCGCGCGCGCGACCGACGCGCCTGGCAAGGGCTTCCACTGGGGTCCCGAGGCGCACCACTCCAAACTGCCGCGCGGCAAGCGCGTCGAGGTCGGGCAGGTCGGCACTCTCGAGCAGATCCTCTACGGCCCCGCGCCCGTCGCCGACGGCACCGCGAACCTCATCGGCGCGCTCAAGAAGTCCATGGCGACCACCGGCTACTCGGACCTCAAGGAGTTCCAGCGCGTCGAGGTCGTCGTCGCGCCGTACTCCGTGAACTGATGACCGGCGCTATACCCGAACGCGCGCCGGCGTCCGACGAGGTCTTCCCGCCGACCCTGCGCGAGGTCATGCTGCGCCCGTGGTGGATCGGCATGCTCGGCTTCGCGCTGCTGGTCGCGGCCGTGTTCGCGTGGCTCGGTCAGTGGCAGCTCGGCCGGGCGATCGACACCGATCCGCCGCCGGCCGGCATCACCGAGCAGGTCGAGCCGATCGCCGAGGTCGTCGCCCCCGGTGAGTACCTGCCGGAACCCCTCGTCGGCCAGCGGGTCGACGTCGCCGGCGCGTTCGTCGCGGGTGACTTCCTCGTCGTCTCGTCGCGCTACAACGGCGGCGAGGAAGGCTACTGGGTGACCGGGCAGCTGCGCGTCGACCCGACCGGTTCGGGCGCAGCGGCCGTCGCGGATGCCACGGACGGCCCGACCTCCCTCGCCGTCGCGATCGGGTGGACGGCTGACCGCGCCGCGGCCGACGCCGCGGCGTCCACCCTCAACGCCGACCCCGGAGCCGCGGTCCAGCTCACGGGGCGCCTGATCTCCGACGAGGGCCCCGCCCTGCCGCCGCGCGGAGCGCCGGCGACCGAGATGACGCGGATGTCGCCGGCAGCGCTCCTCGGACGATGGCACGACGTGGCGGAGCTGAACGTGTACCGCCCGTACCTTGTCGCCGAGACCGCCGAGACCGCCGGCGCCGGCGCCGGCGAGAGCCTTCCCGCCGGCCTCCAGCCGATCGATTCGCCGGCGCCCGACGAGGGGTCGAACGTCAACTGGTTGAACATCTTCTACGCCGTCGAATGGGCGATCTTCGCCGGATTCGCCTTCTACATGTGGTACCGCCTGGCGCGGGACGCCTGGGAGAAGGAGGTCGAGGCGCTCGAGGAGGCGGCCTCGGCTCATCATCCGTCGGATCGCTGAGGCTGGAGTCACCTGGTGTGGCGCCGGGGACCACTCCTGCACCACCGGTCCGACGAAGAGTGAGCCTCCGGCCGCCGACTAGACTGGAACCCATGCCTCAGCCCAAGCTCGCCACCTTCCCGGCGATCCGCGGCGCGCTGCGCTTCTACCAGATCGCGTCGGTGATCACGGGTGTCATGCTGCTGCTCCTGTGCGCCGAGATGCTCATCAAATACGCGTTCGGCTACGAGCTGTTCCTCGGCGGATCGGGCGGGTTCCTGTGGTTCGCGCCGGTCGTCGAGACCGCGGCCGGCCACGACTCCACCGGCGACGGGGTGAATCTCAGCCTCGGCATCCTCATCGCCCACGGCTGGTTCTACGTCGTCTACCTCTTCGCGTGCTTCCGCGTGTGGAGCCTCATGCGCTGGGGCTTCGGCCGGTTCATCACGCTCGCCCTCGGCGGCATCGTGCCGCTGCTGTCGTTCTTCATGGAGGCTCGCGTCGGCCGCGAGGTCAAGGCCTACCTCGCGCAGCGTGAGGCGTCGGAAGCTGCCCCCACCATCCCCGCCACGGAAGGCACCCGGTGACCGCTCAGACCGAGACCGCCCAGCGTCCCGTCCTCGTCGTCGACTTCGGCGCGCAGTATGCGCAGCTGATCGCGCGGCGCGTGCGCGAGGCCGGTGTGTACAGCGAGATCGTGCCCCACACGGTCACGGCCCCGGAGGTCGAGGCGAAGAACCCGGTCGCCCTCATCCTCTCCGGCGGTCCGTCGTCGGTCTACGAGGAGGGCGCGCCGTCGCTCGATCCGGGTGTGCTGCAGCTCGGGGTGCCGACCCTCGGCATCTGCTACGGCTTCCAGGTGATGGCCCAGCAGCTGGGCGGCGAGGTCGCGAACACGGGGCTCCGCGAGTACGGGGCGACGGATGCCCGTGTCACGGGCGACGGGGGAGTGCTCCTCGGCGGACAGCCCGACGATCAGATCGTGTGGATGAGCCACGGCGACCAGGTGGCCGCCGCCCCGGAGGGGTTCGAGGTGCTCGCGTCGACGTACGCGACGCCCGTGGCGGCGTTCGGCAACGCGGAGAAGTGCTTCTACGGGGTGCAGTGGCACCCGGAGGTGAAGCACTCCGAGCAGGGTCAGCAGGTCATCGAGAACTTCCTGCACAAGGCGGCCGGTCTTCCCGCCGATTGGAACAGCGGCAACGTGATCGCCGAGCAGGTCGCTCGCATCCGCGAGCAGGTCGGCTCCGGGCGTGTGCTGTCGGCCCTGTCGGGCGGTGTCGACTCGGCGGTCTCCACGGCGCTCGTGCACGAGGCTGTCGGCGACCAGCTCGTCGCCGTGTTCATCGACCACGGGCTGCTCCGCAAGGGCGAGCGCGAGCAGGTGGAACAGGACTACGTGGCATCCACCGGCGTGCGCCTCATCACGGTCGACGCGCGGGAGACGTTCCTCGCGGCGCTCGCCGGCGTCAGCGACCCGGAGCAGAAGCGCAAGATCATCGGGCGCGAGTTCATCCGGGCGTTCGAGAAGGTGCAGCAGGAGCTTCTCGCCGAGGCGGCGGCCGAGGGCGACCCGATCCGCTTCCTCGTGCAGGGCACGCTCTACCCCGACGTCGTCGAGTCGGGCGGCGGCACCGGCACCGCGAACATCAAGAGCCACCACAACGTCGGCGGCCTGCCGGAGGATCTGCAGTTCGAGCTCGTCGAGCCGTTGCGGACCCTCTTCAAGGACGAGGTGCGCCAGATCGGGCGCGACCTGGGCCTGCCCGAGGCGATCGTGGCGCGGCAGCCGTTTCCGGGCCCCGGCCTCGGCATCCGGATCGTGGGTGAGGTCACCGCTGACCGCCTCGAGATTCTGCGTGATGCCGACGCCATCGCCCGCGAGGAGCTGACGAAGGCCGGGCTCGACGGCGAGATCTGGCAGTGCCCCGTTGTTCTGCTCGCCGACGTGCGCTCGGTGGGCGTGCAAGGGGACGGGCGCACGTACGGGCATCCGATCGTGCTGCGCCCCGTCTCGTCGGAGGACGCGATGACTGCCGACTGGACGCGCCTGCCCTACGACGTGCTCTCGAAGATCTCGAACCGCATCACCAACGAGGTGCGCGAGGTCAACCGGGTCGTGCTCGACGTGACGTCGAAGCCCCCCGGGACCATCGAGTGGGAGTGACCTCCGCGAGAGGATGACCGGATGCCGGGGCGCGCGCCCCGGCATCCGTCGTCCCGGGAACGCGGCCCGGACGGCGAAGGCCCGCCCGGCGGAGCCGGACGGGCCTTGTCGTGGATGCCGGGGCGTCAGTTGTTGCCGCGGAGGATGGCGATCATACGCAGGATCTCGACGTAGAGCCAGACGACCGTGACCATGATGCCGAAGGCGCCGAGCCAGGCGAAGGGGCGCGGGGCGCCGTTGCGGACGCCCTGCTGGATCGAGTCGAAGTCGAGCACCAGCGAGTACGCCGCCATGATGACGACGGCGACGCCGATGATGACGCCGAGCGGGATGCCCATGATCGAGTAGTGCGAGAGCATGCCGAAGGGTCCGCCCGAGCCGGCCGGGAACGCGCCGAACATCATCATGACGACGTTGATGAGCGAGAAGACGAGGTAGCCGATCATCGCGATCATGAAGACCTTGGTGGCCTTCTTCGACGCGCGCACCTTCCCGCTGGCGAAGAGGGCCAGGGTCACACCGACGACCGAGAGTGTCGCGAGCGTCGCCTGCACGACGATGCCCGGCCAGATGAACTCGAAGAACGCGGAGATGCCACCGATGAACAGACCCTCGAACGCGGCGTACGCGAGGATCAGCGCGGGGCGGATCTTCTTGCGCGAGGTGAACGTCACGACCATCGCGAGCACGAATCCGCCGAGCGCGCCGATGATCCACGGCGCGATGCTGGGGGAGGGGTTGGCTGCGGTGACACCGGCCATCGTCCAGATCCAGCCGACCACGGCAGTGACCAGCAGCACGCCGAAGAGGGCGACCGTCTTCAGGACGGTGTCCTCGACCGTCATGCGGCCGGTGTCGATGGCGCCGGCGGAGGGGGCGGCGTAGGCGCCCTCCAGCTGGGCCTGCACGGCGGCGTCGGTGGCCTGCGCAGAGGCGGTGCTGAACTGGGTCTGGGCAGCCGGCGGGGTCAGCCCGGGGCGCTGCGCGGAAGACCGCTCTTGGAATGCGGGGTGGGCGAATGCGGGGTTGCTGCTCGAGGCCATGGTGGTCTCTCTCCAATGCGAGGGGTGCCGCAGTGGAATCCTGCGGAATTCCAGCGTAACGGCTCCACCTTCGCTGCGGCAGGTCGAGTGCTGTGTGTACGCTGAGAAAACCTGAGGCAACTCGACTCAACTTTGCCCGCAGGTCGGGTCGCTAGCCTGGATCCATGCCGCGTCGTCGTCCTCTCGTCATCGGCCACCGCGGGGCGCCGGGCTATCGCCCCGAACACACGCGCTCCTCGTACGACCTCGCGCTCGCGCTCGGCGTCGATGCGGTCGAACCCGACGTGGTCTTCAGCGCCGACGGGGTGGCGGTCGTGCGCCACGAGAACGAGATCGGCTCGACGACCGACGTCGCGGACCGCCCCGAGTTCGCCGCACGGCGACGGACGAAGACGATCGACGGCCGGGAGATCACCGGCTGGTTCACCGAGGACTTCACCTGGGCCGAGCTCGCGACGCTCCGCTGCCGGGAGCGGCTGCCGAAGCTCCGCCCGGGAAGCGCCAGCTTCGACGGCACGCAGCCTCCGCTGCGGCTGCGCGACGTGCTCGATCTCGTGCGCGAGGCATCCCTCGACCAGGGCCGCGAGATCGGCGTCGTGCTCGAGATCAAGCACGCCACCTATTTCGGGTCGCTCGGCTACGACGTCGCGCGGGCGATCGCCGACGAGCTGCGCGCCGCCCGCTGGGGCGACGGCGAGCTGCCCCTCGTCGTCGAGTCGTTCGAGTCGACCGTGCTCGGCGAGGTGCGGGAGCTCGGCATTCGAGGCACATACGTCTATCTGCTCGAGGCTGCGGGTCGCCCCTACGACCTGGTCGCGGCGCGTGGCGCCGCCGCGCCCACCTATGCGGAGCAGGCGAGCCCGACGAGCCGCGACGGCCTCGATGCCCTCGCCCGGCTGGTCGACGGCATCAGCGTCGACAAGCGCATGATCCTCGCCCCCGACCGGCTCGGGCGCACCGCCGGCCCCTCGCGGATCGTCGCCGACGCGCACGCACGCGGACTCCGCGTGTTCACGTGGACGTGCCGACCCGAGAACGCCTTCCTGCTCGCCTCCTTCCGCCGCGGGCGCGACAAGGCCGCGTTCGGCGACTACGAGAGCGAATGGCAGGTGATCGCGGATGCCGGTGTCGACGGCGTCTTCGTCGACCACCCCGACCTCGGACTCGGCTTCTTCGGCTGACCCGGCGCCGCCCGGAACGGCCGCCGAATGTCACGGGCAGATGACAATTGGAAAAAATTACCAATACGCTGCTGACAACCGGGCATTTATTCCATATGGTTTCCCTGGGTCGCTCAGACCCCGCACAAGAGGAGACCACATGAACAAGCGCATCACCTCCGTCGCCGTTCTCGGCGCCTTCGCGCTCGCGGTCACCGCCTGCAGCAGCGGCGGTGGCGGAACCGGCGACGGCGACGTGTCGGGCGAGGGCAAGACGCTCGACGTCTGGATCATGCAGGGCACGAACCCCGACGCCGAGCCGTACTTCGACGACGTGGCAGCCGCCTTCAAGAAGGAGACCGGGGCAGAACTCAACGTCGAGTTCGTGCAGTGGGCCGACGCCCACGACCGCTTCGTGACCGCCATCGCCGGCGGCACGACCCCCGACGTCGCCGAGACCGGCACCACCTGGACGTCGGAGTTCGCCGATGCGGGGGCGCTCGCCCCGATCGGCGACGACGTGAAGGACGCGGGGCTGGACGGCGATCTCGTGCAGGGGCTCGTCGACTCGGGCACCTACGACGGTCAGATGTACGGCATGCCCTGGTACGCCGGCGTGCGCTCGCTCATCTACCGCTCCGACATCTTCGACGAGCTCGGGTTGTCGGCTCCCACCAACTGGCAGGAGTTGCAGGACGACGCGATCGCGATCAAGCAGGCGCATCCCGACATGCTCGGCGTGGCCGTGCCCGGCGACGCCGAGTTCACGGTCTATCCGTGGGTGTGGGGAGCCGGCGGCGAGGTCGCGACCGAGAAGGACGGCACCTGGACGAGCGAGCTCGACTCGGATGACTCGGTGAAGGGCATCTCGTTCTGGACGGGCCTTGCGACCGAGCACGGGCTCTCGTCGGCCGGCGCCACCACCTGGCGCGAGACCGACGTGCTCGACGGGTTCTCGCAGGGGAACATCGGGATGGCCGTGATGGGGTCGTGGACCCCGTCGGCGATCGTCGAGAAGAACCCTGACATGAAGGGCAAGTTCGCCGCCGTGCCGATCCCCGGTGAGACCGGCGGGATCGCGCCGAGCGTGCTCGGCGGCTCGCACCTCAGCATCTTCGAGACGGCGGACGACAAGGATCTGGCCTTCGCGTTCGTCAAGCTGATGACGACGGGCGAGTTCGCCGAGAAGTGGGGCGAGCAGTCGGGCTACTTCCCGGGTCAGACCTCGCTGCTGCAGAAGTCGATCGACAGCGCCGACCCGCTCGTCGAGCCGTTCGCGAAGCAGATGGTCGACGGCGGTGCGTCCCTGCCGGTGACGCCGACCTTCGGCGCGGTGCAGGCCAAGAAGACGACGAGCGCCATGATGCAGTCGATCCTCTCCGGGCAGAAGGACGTCAAGACGGCTGCGGCCGACGCGGCGAAAGAGATGACCGACGTGCTCAACGGCGGACAGTGAGCCTCGCCCGATGAGCATGGCACCGCAGCCCGTCGTGGCGGAGGAGCGCGACTCCGCCGCCGCGACGGGCGCGGCACCCGCCGGAAGCCGCCGCCTCTCGGCGCGGCTGCGGCCCTGGGTGCTGCTGGCTCCCGCGCTGATCATCCTCGCCGGACTGCTGCTGTGGCCGCTCATCCGGGTGGTGATCTTCTCCTTCCAGGACTACGGTCTGCGCGAGATCGTCTCGGGCAAGACCAACTTCAACGGTCTCGACAACTACATCGAGATCCTCACGAGTTCCACGCTCTGGTCGATCGTCCTCCCGAACACGCTCGTCTTCGCCGTCCTGGCGGTCGTCGGAACGGTGGCGTTCGGCACTCTCGTCGCCCTGCTTCTGCAGTCGCTCGGCACCTTCTGGCGCACCGTCGCGGCGAGCGCGATCATGGCCGCCTGGGCGATGCCGGCGGTGACCGGCACGTACGTCTGGGTGTGGATCTTCGACGCCGACCGCGGCATCGTCAATCAGCTGCTGATGCAGTGGGGTCTGATCGACGAGCCGACCAACTGGTTCACGAACCGCTACTCGTTCTACGCGATCGTGCTGCTCAATGTCATCCATCACGGCTTTCCCTTCGTCGCCGTCACGGTGCTGGCGGGCCTGCTCGGCATCCCCAAGGAGACGCTCGAGGCGGCCTCGCTCGACGGAGCCGGCGGCTGGCGCCGGTTCTGGAGCATCACCTTCCCGCAGCTGAACCAGGTGTTCGCGGTGGTGATCATCCTCTCCACGATCTGGGACTTCAAGGTGTTCGCGCAGGTCTACCTCATGCCCGGTGGCGCGGGGTCCAACCGTGATGTGCTCAACCTCGGGGTGTGGTCGTACGTCGAATCGTTCGGGCAGAACCGCTACGGCTTCGGCTCGGCGATCGCGGTGCTGCTCACGCTCCTGCTCCTCGGCATCACGGTGATCTACGTGCGGCGCCTCATGAAGGAGGACCCGCTGTGAGACCCACGCGTGTCGCACGCAACGCGGTCAAGGCCGTGCTCGTGACGCTGCTGCTCGTGTTCACGCTCTTTCCGACGTACTGGATGCTGATGAGCGCGCTGAACCCGAACCCGTCGGCCGGCGGAGAGCTCGTCCCCTCCGCACTGACTCTCGACCACTTCGCCTACGTGCTCGGCGACGCCGGATTCGGCCGATACCTGCGCAACTCCGCGATCGTCGCGATCGCTGTCGTGCTGCTCTCGGGGCTGTTCGGGCTCCTCGCCTCGGTCGCGGTGAGCCGGTTCCGCTTCCGCATGCGCACCCAGATCCTGCTGATGGTGCTCGTCGTGCAGATGGTGCCGCTGGAAGCGCTCGTCATCCCGCTGTTCGTGCAGGTGCGCGATCTGAAGCTCCTCGGCACGCTCCTCGGCCTCATCATCGTGTACACGGCCCTCGCCCTGCCGTTCGGCATCTGGATGCTGCGCGGATTCGTCGCGGCGGTGCCGGTCGAGCTCGAAGAGGCGGCGTACATCGACGGGGCGAGCTGGTGGCGGATGTTCCGCTCCGTGCTGCTGCCGCTGGTCGCGCCGGGCCTCGTCGCGACGAGCGTGTTCAGCTTCATCACCGCGTGGAACGAGTTCATCTTCGCGATGACGCTCCTCGGTGGCGCGACCGAGAACTACACCGTCGCGATCGGGCTGAAGCAGTTCTTCGGACTCCACTCCAACGACTGGGGGTCGGTCATGGCGGCATCCACGCTCATCACCATCCCCGTGATGGTCTTCTTCATCATCGTGCAGCGACGCCTCTCGAGCGGTGTCGTGGCCGGGGCGGTGAAGGGATGACCCTCGGCACAGACCTCGCGCCGCAGGTGCTCCTGCCCGGCTTCATCGGGACGACGGTGCCGGCATGGCTCGACGATGCCCTCGACGCGGGCCTGGCCGGCGTGTGTCTGTTCGCGGGGAACGTCGACCCGGGCGACCCGCACGGCACCGCCCGACTGACGGCGGCTCTGCGGGCGCGTCGGCCCGACCTCGTCGTCGCGCTCGACGAGGAGGGCGGCGTCGTCACCCGACTCGAAGCGCCGCGGGGGTCGACGCTGCCCTCACCGGCACAGATCGGGCTGCTCCCGGTCGACGCCGCCGCCGAGACCGGGGCGCTCCTGGCCGCGCGGTTGCGCGCCGCCGGGATCGACCTGGTGCTCGCGCCCGACGGCGACGTGAACGACAATCCGCTGAACCCGGTGATCGGAGCGCGCTCGTTCGGCGCCGACCCGGAGGTCGTCGCAGAGCGCGTCGCCGCGACGGTCATAGCCCTGCAGGCGGGCGGCGTCGCCGCGTGCGTGAAGCACTGGCCGGGGCACGGCGACACGGTCGTCGACTCGCATCACGGGCTGCCCACCGTGCCCGCGCAGACCGTCGAGCGTCATGCGGCGCCGTTCGCCACGGCCTTCGCCGCGGGGGTGGCCGCCGTGATGACGGCGCACGTCGTGGTGCCGGAGTGGGGGCAGACGGCGGTGACGCTTGACGCGGCGGCGCTCGGCCGGCTCCGCGCCCTGACCGACGCGGTGATCGTGACCGATGCCGTCGACATGGCCGCGGTCGCCGCCGAGGCGGGCCCCGGTGCCGCCGCCGCCCGCGCGCTCGCCGCCGGCGCCGACCTCGTCTGCATCGGCAATCCGGGACTGTCCGGGATCGACGACGAGGCCCAGTACCGCGAGGTGGTGGATGCCGTGGCCGCCGCCATCGACGACGGCCGGATCCCCGAGGCGCGCGCGAGAGACGCCGCGGCCCGTGTGGCCGCGCTGGCTGCGGCGTATCCCGCCGCCGCGGAAACGGACGGCTCGCTGCCGGACGGCTCGCCGGCGGACGGCTCGCCGGCGGAGCCCGATGCGGCGACTGTGCGGTCGATCGCGCGGGCGCTGGCCGAGGCATCCACCGCGGACGTCGCGTCGATCGCCGCCGCCGTCGAGGTGCGCGATGGGCGGCGCGGACCGTCGATGGCGGTCGCGACGCGGGCGCGGCCGGTGGTCGAGTGGCTCTCCGAGGCCACCACCCGGGAGCTCGCCGCGGCGCCCGCCGGCCCGGGGCGGATCATCGTGGTCGCCGACCGGCTCGACGACGATCAGCGGGCCGTGATCGCCGCGGCGCAGGCGCAGGGCGCGGCCGTCGTCGTCAACGTCGGCCCGATCGGCGCGACGGCGCCGCACCCGACCGTGGAGCTCGGCGCCGACTCCCCGCTGTCGGTGCGCGTCCTGCAGGAGTGGCTCGGGGGCGTGGCGCGATGAGGATCCGCGCGCTCCAGTCGGGCACGTCCGCCGACGGCATCGACCACGTCACGGCGAGCTTCACGCCGCACGGCGACGTGCTGCACGTGCGCGTCGAGGACCACGGCACCGCCCCGATGCCGGCCGACCTGGGCGGCCCGCTCGCCCGTGCCCTCGGCGGCGACGCGCTCACGGGCGAGGAATGGAACCGCCTCGACACGAGACTCGGGCAGGCGTTCGGCGACGTCGCGGCCCGCCCGTCGTCGGCGGGCGCGGTCGACCTCGTCGTGTCGCACGGCCAGACCGTGCACCACGGGGTGAGCGGCGACGCGGTGTGGGGCACGCTGCAGCTCGGGCAGCCCGCCTGGATCGCACGCGCGACGGGGGAGCCGGTGCTCTTCGGCGTGCGCGTCGCCGATGTCGCGGCGGGCGGCATGGGCGCGCCACTCATGACGGCGTTCGACGAGCTCTGGCTGGAGCGGGGTGTCGATGAGCCCGCCGCGGTCGTGGCGACGCTGAACCTCGGCGGCATCGCCAATGTGCAGGTGCGCGGCGCCGACGGCGCGATGACGGGATTCGACACCGGCCCCGCGAATGCGCTGCTCGACGCGTGGACCTCGTCCGCGGTGGGCGAGCCGTGCGATCGCGACGGGGTGCGATCGGCGCGCGGCCGGGTCGACACCGTGCTGCTGGAGCGCCTGCGGAGGCATCCGTACTTCGCCCTCCCCGCCCCGAAGACCACGGGGCGGGAGACCTTCGACCTCGGCGTCGTGCGCGACGCCCTGAACGGCCGCGAGATCGCCGTGGACGACGTGTGCGCGACCCTCGTCGAGCTCACCGCCGGCACCGTCGCCGACGCGCTGCACGACGCGGGCGTGACGGGTGCGACCGGGTCGCGCGTGATCGCTTCGGGCGGCGGCACGCGCAACCCCCACCTGATGCGGCGGCTGCGCGCCCTGCTGGCGCCCCTGCCGGTCGAGACGAGCGACGACCACGGCATCGCGTCGTCGGCCCGTGAGTCCCTCATGTTCGCCACGCTCGGGTGGTTCGCGCTCGCCCGTATGCCCCTGCGGCTGCCCGGCACGCCTTCGGGCGCCGCCGCCGTCGCCGGCCAGTGGGACCTGTCGCTCGCGCCGTTGCCGGTGCTCGACGCGTCGCCGACACCGCCCCGGCGGATCGTGGTCGACGCCGCGCCGGGCCGGGGCGCCGCTCCGGGCCAGGAAGGAGACTCCCGATGAGCGTGCTCGCCATCGACCTCGGCAAGACGAATTGCCGCGTCACCATCGGAGACCACGGCGCCGTGGGCCCGGGCTTTCCCGGGCTCGCCGACTCCGACGGCGTCGCGCGCGCCCTCAGCGTCGTGCGCGCCGCCGCCGCGCTCATCGAGGGCGAGGCGCGGCCCGAGGTGACAGCGGTCGGCGCCGGCGTCGCCGGTGTCGAGGCGGCGCCCCGGCAGGCGCAGGAGCTGGCCGACGCGCTCGCGACGGAGTTCGAGGCGCCGGTCGCTCTCGCGGGAGACGCGGTATCGGCGCACGCCGGCGCGTTCCGCGGCGCGCGCGGCACCATCGTCGTGGTCGGCACGGGCACCGTGCTCATCACCTCGGACGGCGCCGGGTCGGTGCGCCAGGTCGACGGGTGGGGCCCGTGGCTCGGCGACGAGGGCAGCGGCCGGTGGATCGGGCAGGAGGGACTTCGCGCCGTGCTCGCCGCGGCCGACGGACGCGGCGCCGCCACGACCCTCGCCGCCGCCGCCGAGGCGCTGCACCGGCCGCTGTCGGAGATGCCGTGGTGGATCTCGGCGACCGGCAGCCCCGCTCGCCGCCTCGCCTCGTTCGCACCCGCCGTGCTCGCCGCCGCCGCGGCGGGAGACGAGGTGGCCCGCACGATCGTCGAGCGCGCGACCGACGCGGTCGTCGCGGCGTGCCGGGCGACCACCGGTCCGTACTGCCTGGTGGGCGGCGTCGTGGATGACCCGCAGATGCGGCGGCGGGTCGAGGATGCCCTCGTCGCGGGAGGCGCCGAGACGCGCCCGCCGCTCGGTGACGCGCTGAGCGGTGCGCGCTTTCTCGCCGAGTCCGCCGATGCCTACGCGAGGAGCGTGATCCGTCGTGGCCGACCTTGACGATCTGATGGGCGAACTCGACGGGCTCGTGACCGAGTGCGTCGACGCGGGGTACGCCGACCTCGACCTGCTGAGCGCCGATGCGCAGGTCGACGCGATGATCGAGCAGAACGAAGACGTGCTCGCGGCGCTGCGGGCGGCCAAGCCCGACATCGTCGCGGGGCTCGCGGCGGTGACGACGGCGCTCCGCGCGGGCGGGCGGTTGATCTACGTCGGCGCCGGCACGCCGGGCCGGCTCGGCGTGCTCGACGCGAGCGAGATCCCGCCGACGTTCGGCGAACCGCCGACGCTCGTCCGCGGCCTCATCGCCGGCGGACCGTCCGCCGTCACCACGGCGGTCGAGGGCGCCGAAGACGACGAGGCGCTCGCGGTCGCCGATCTGCGGGAGCTCGGCGTCACGGCGCAGGACTGCGTCGTCGGCATCTCGGCGTCGGGGCGCACTCCCTACGTCGTGGCCGCCGTCACCGAGGCGCGCCGCCTCGGCGCGCACACCGTCGGCGTCAGCTGCAACGCCGGAGCGGCGCTCTCGCATGCCGCCGACGTCGCGATCGAGCTGATCGTCGGCCCCGAGATCGTCGGCGGCTCGACGCGGCTGAAGGCCGGGACGGCGCAGAAGATCGTGCTCAACACCCTGTCGACGCTCGCGATGGTCGACCGGGGCAAGACGTACGGGCCGTACATGGTCGACCTGCGCGCGACCAACGAGAAGCTGCGTGCGCGCGCGGTGCGCACGGTCGCCGAGGCGGCCGGAGTCTCGCGGGAGGATGCGACGCGGGCCCTCCGCGCCACCGCGTGGGCGGTCAAGCCCGCGATACTGATCTGCATGACGGGAGCATCCGCCGACGAGGCCAGAGCCATGCTGGATGCGGCCGACGGGCGCCTGCGCCGCGCGCTCGAGGATCCGCGGTGAGTCCCGACGTCCTGCTGCGGGTGCGGGAGATGCTGCCGCAGCTGAGCGCCTCCGAGCGGCGCGTCGCCGAAGCGGTGCTCGCCGATCCCCGCGTGGTGCGCGAATCGACGATCACCGAACTGGCGGGAACGAGCGCGTCCGCGGCATCCACCGTCGCCCGGTTCTGCCAACGGCTGGGGTTCGACGGGTACCGGCAGTTCCGCGCCGCCGTCATCGCCGCGCTCGGCTATGACGACGCGCGCCTGGGCGAGTTCGACCTCGGGGAGGGCGAGATCGACGCGGGGGATGCCCCAGAGGAGATCGCCGCGAAGATCGCGTTCCAGGAGGTGCGGGCGATCCAGGCGACGATGGCCGCCCTCGACCTCGACGCGACCGCGCGCGCGGCCGCGGCGCTCGGCGGGGCGAGGCGGATCGTGCTCTACGGCGCCGGCTCGTCGTCGCTGACCGCGCAGGACCTCTGCCAGAAGCTCGCCCGCATCGGCCGGCCCGCCGTCGCCGAGACCGACGTGCACCTCGCACTGTCGCGGGCCGCGCTGCTCGACGCCGATTCCGTGCTCGTCGGCGTCTCGTCTCGCGGGGAGACCCGGGAGACGCTCGACGTCCTGCGCGCCGCCCGGCGTGCCGGAGCGACCACCGTCTCGATCACGAACGCGACATCGTCGTCGCTCGATGATGTGAGCGATGTGGTGCTGCGCAGTGCCGTGCGCGAGAGTCGCCTGCGCAGCGGCGCGACCGCGAGCCGCATCGCCCAGCTCGCGATCGTCGACGTGCTGTTCGTGCTCGTGCTACGCCTCGACTTCCCTCAGCTGTCGGAGAGCCTGCGCGTCACCTACGACGCGGTGCGTTCGCGCCGCGGCGATCACTGACCCGCCGCGTGGCGAGTCCCGGCGCGCGCACAGCCAGGCCATAGGGTGGGGCGATGACCTCCCCCGGCATCGTGGCCACCGGCGTCCGTCGTTCGTTCGGAGACGTGCACGCCGTGCGCAATGTCAGCCTCGAGGCACGCGCGGGCGCCGTCACGGGCCTCGTCGGGCCGAACGGGTCGGGCAAGACGACGCTGCTGCTCATGCTCGCGTCGCTCCTCGCCCCGGATGCCGGAACGCTGCGCATCGGCGGCATCGACCCGGTCTCCGACCCCGCGGGCGTCCGCCGGATCATGGGGTGGATGCCCGATGCGCTCGGCGCCTGGTCGTCGCTGACCGCGCGCGAGACGCTCGTGATGACGGGCCGGCTCTACGGCATCGCCCCCGACGACGCGGCGCGCGGTGCGGCGCGACTGCTCGCCGAGGTCGGCCTGAGCGAGCTCGCCGACACCCCCGCGCGCGTCTTCTCCCGCGGGCAGAAGCAGCGCCTGGGGCTCGCCCGCGCTCTCGTGCACGACCCGCAGGTGCTCCTTCTCGACGAGCCGGCGTCGGGCCTCGATCCGCAGGCGCGCGTCGACCTGCGCGTGCAGCTGCGCCGCCTCGCGGCCGAGGGCCGCACGATCCTCATCTCGAGCCACATCCTGTCCGAGTTGGAGGAGGTCGTCGACGACGCCGTCTTCCTCGTCGACGGATCCACTGTCAGCTCCGACCGGGTCGCCCAGGCGGCGACCCGCGTGCGCACCTGGCGCATCCGGCTGGCCGACCGCGAGGCGACCGCCGCCGTGCTCCCCGTCGCGCAGGTGCTCGGGCTCGACGCGGCGCTCGTGCCGATCGATCGCCGCGACCTCCTCGTCGGGTTCGACTCCGACGCGTCCGCCGCCGCAGCCCTCGCCGCGCTCGTCGGCGCGGGCCTGCCGGTGGCGGAGTTCGCCGCGGCGACCGGCCTTCTCGAACACACCTTCCTCGACCTCGAAGGAGGCCGCTCGTGACCTTCTCGCGGCTGTGGACGATCGCCCGCCTCGAACTGCTCCAGCGCGTGCGCACCGTGTCGTGGTACGTGCTGCTCGGCGTGTTCGGTCTCGTGCTGCTCGGCGTGACGGCGCTCGCCTTCCTCGCCTACGGCGGCTGGGGCTCGGGTGGCCCCGGCGTCTACTCGGTCGTCGTGTATGTGACCCTGCTGCTGATCCTCCTCGTCTCTCCGACCCTCAGCGGCAACAGCATCAACGGCGATCGGGATGCCGCGACGCTCGCGCCCGTGCAGGTGACGCTCGCGACCACGGGCGAGATCCTCTTCGGCAAGTTCCTGGCGGCGTGGATCACCGGACTCGCCTTCGCCGCGGTCGCGGCGCCCTTCCTCGTGCTCTCGACGCTCGCCGGTGAGGTCAACCCGTGGGCGGTCGTCACCTCGCTCGTGATCCTCGTGGTCGAGACCGGCGTGATCGCCGGCATCGGCGTCGCGCTCTCGGGCATCCTCTCGCGTCCCCTCTTCTCCGTCGCCGTCACCTATCTCGTCGTCGCCGCGCTCGCCGTGGGAACCGTGATCGGGTTCGGCCTGATCGGCACCGCGGTCTCGAGCGAAGGGGCCACGCATTCCCGCCAGCTCGCCTACGACCGGTTCGGCAACCCCGAATGCAAGGACGGCTCGAACGACTGCTACGGCGAGCCCGAGAACATGATCTGCGGAGAGTGGACGACGAGCACGTACCGCGTGCCGCGGTTCGACTACGTGTGGTGGATGCTGTCGGCGAACCCGTTCGTCATCCTCGCCGACGCGACGCCGACCCGCTTCGACGCGCAGGGTAACCCCGACGACATGTTCGGCTGGATGAAGTCGAGCGTGCGCACCGCCCAGATCCCGCCCCAGCTCGAGAGCACCTGGGATGAGTGCGATCCGAAGAACGACGGCTACTACGGGGGCTCGAACGACTATCGCACCCCCGAGGAGACCGTCGCGCAGACCGTGCCCAGCTGGTTCGTGGGGCTCGCCGTGCAGCTCGCCCTCACGGGCCTGCTGCTGTGGTGGGCGTGGGCGCGCACGCGCACGCCGGTCCGCTCGCTGCCGCGCGGAACCCGCATCGCCTGAGCGTCCGCACGGCCCGGTGGCCCGCCCGTGAGGATGAGGATCCTCTCATCCGGGGCCCGCCGCCCTTCCGCCCCGTCCAGCTGATGCATAGCCTCCTTTCAGCCGCCTCCTACCCCCGGATCGCGGTCGCACCCCTGCACGAAAGGCGGATCCTCCTTGTCCCTGGCCTTCTTGTCCTCAGGCATTCCGCGACGCACGCTGGCCATCGCCGGCGCGGTCGCGCTCGCTCTTCCCGCCACCGCCGCCTTCGCGGCCGCGCCGGACGACGATCCCTCCTCGCGGTTCGCCGCGGCCCCCTCGCACGGCGCGGTCGACTCGTCGTTCACCGCGGCATCCATCGGAGCGGACGGCCGGGTGACGGTCGTCATCGAGATGGAGGGTGACCCCGTCGCGGTCGTCGAAGCGGAGAAGGACGGCGACCTCGCGCCGAGCGAGCGGGAGGCCGTCAAGGACGAGCTGAAGTCCGCGCAGGACGAGATCAGCGGCGAGATCGCCGACAAGGGCGGCGAGATCCAGGCGCAGATGCAGTCCGCGTACAACGGGTTCCAGGCATCCGTGCCCGCCGACCAGCTCGACGCCGTCGCGGAGCTGCCCGGCGTCGTCGCGGTGCACCCGGTGCGCACCTATGCGCTCGACAACGCCGTCTCGGTGCCGTTCCTCGGTGTGCCGCAGGTGTGGGAGAGCACGGGCTACACGGGTGAGGGCGTGAAGGTCGCGATCATCGACACCGGCATCGACTACACGCACGCGACGTTCGGCGGCCCGGGCACCACCGCCGCGTACGACGCGGCGCACGCCGCGGGCGCCCAGCCGGCCGATCCGACGCTGTACGGCCCCGACGCCCGGCGCGTGAAGGGCGGCATCGACCTCGTCGGCGACGACTACAACGCCGACCCGTCGAGCGCGAGCTACCAGCCCGTTCCGCACCCCGATGACAACCCGCTCGACTGCCAGGGCCACGGCTCGCACGTCGCGGGCACGGCGGGCGGCTCGGGCGTGCTCGCCGACGGCACCGGCTTCACCGGACCGTACGACACGACGACGCCGTCGAACACGTTCCGCGTCGGCCCGGGCGTCGCGCCGCAGGCCGACCTCTACGCCGTGCGCGTGTTCGGATGCGAAGGCTCGACCGACATGGTCGTGCCCGCCCTCGACTGGGCGGTCGAGAACGGCATGGACGTCGTGAACATGTCGCTCGGCTCGTCGTTCGGGCGTGGTGACGACCCGGACGCCGTCGCCGCGGCCAACGCCGTCGGCGCGGGCGTCGTGGTCGTCGCCTCGGCCGGCAACTCGGGCCACAACCCGTACCTGACCGGTTCGCCCGGCTCGGGCGATGGTGTCGTCGCGGTCTCGGCCGTCGACAGCGCCGAGGGCTTCCCGGGTGCCACGGTCACGGTCGACGGTCAGGCCATCGAGGCGATCAACGCCAACGGCGCTTCCCTCGACGGGATCGGCGAGCTGACCGTCGTGCGACTCGTGGACGACCCCGCGACGCCCGAGAACGAGGCGCTCGGCTGCTCGGCCGCGGCCTACACGAAGGCGGGCGTCACGCCGGGCGGCGGGCAGCTGGCCGTCTCGACGCGCGGCTCCTGCGCACGCGTCTCCAAGGCGATCTACGCGCAGCAGGCCGGCGCCGCCGCGGCGCTCATGGTCAACTCCACCGACGACCTGCCGCCGTACGAGGGTCAGATCACCGAGAACGCCGACACGGGCGAGCCGTACCTGGTGACGATCCCGTTCCTCGGCGTGCGTTCCTCGAGCGGCCCGGCGTTCGTCTCGGGCGCGAAGGCGACCCTCGCCGCGGCCAGCATCGCCAACCCCGGCTTCCGCGGGTACGCGTCGTTCACCTCGTCGGGCCCCCGCTCGGGCGACAGCGCGATCAGCCCCGACGTCGCCGCTCCCGGCGTGTCGATCTCGTCGGCGGCCGTCGGCTCTGGCAACGGCGCGGCGATCCTCTCGGGCACCTCGATGGCCGCCCCGCACGTCGCGGGCGTCGCGGCGCTGTCGGTGCAGGCGCACCCGTCGTGGGCGGCGCCGCAGGTCGCGGCATCCCTCGTCTCCACCTCCGACCCCGACCAGGTCGCCGGCCAGCGACTGACGCTCGGCGGCGTGGGGCTCGTGGATGCCGCGCAGGCGGTCGCCACGTCGGTCACCGCGACCGGCGACGCGTTCCGCACCGAGAGCGGCTGGGCGCGCGAGTCGGCGCTGAGCTTCGGCTTCCAGGAGTCGTGGCTCGGCTTCGGCGGCATCAAGACCGTGACGGTGCGCAATGACGGCCCGGCCCCGGTGACCTACGCGGTCTCGACGAGCGCGTCTGCCGAGTCGATCCCGGCGCGGGTGAACCTCTCGTCGCGCTCGATCACGGTTCCGGCGGGCGGCTCGGCCAAGCTGCTGCTGACCGTCGCGGCCGCCGCGAAGGACGTGCCGAGCTCGGTCGGCGGCCCCGACCAGTTCGCGTTCTACGAGGTCTCCGGCGACATTGTGCTGACCGCCGAGGGCTCGACGCTGCGGGTGCCGTATCTGCTCGTGCCCCGCTCGAACAGCACGGTGTCGAGTTCGACGAGCGCGCTGTTCACGAAGAAGCAGCAGGTCGCCGACGCGACCAAGAAGATCTCGCTGTGGAACGTGTTCGGTGCTCTTCCCGCCGGCGCCGACGTGTACACGTGGGGGCTGTCGGACGACAAGGATGCCTCGAAGACGCTCGCCGACACGGGGTACGATCTGCGGGCCGCGGGCGTGCAGTCGATCGGCGCGGGCGATGACCAGCTGCTGGTGTTCGCGCTGAACATGCACCACCGGTGGTCGAACGCGGCGAGCAACGAGTACGACGTCGTGCTCGACACCGATCGAGACGGCGAAGCCGACTGGATCGTGCTGTCGGCCGACTCGGGCGCCGTGCGCGCCGGGTCGAACAACGGGCTCGCGGAGGTGTTCGTCGTCAACGCGAAGACGGGCGCGCGCGGGGCATCCGGCTTCCTCACGCAGGCGCCGACCGACTCCAGCACGCTACTGCTGCCGGTGTCGGCGAGCGACCTGGGCATCACGGGTGCGTTCGACTACACGGTGCAGACGTTCGGAGTGAACGGCGGCACCGACGCGGCCTCGGGCTGGGCGACGTACGATCCGTCGGCGCCGGCGATCGGCAACGGCCAGTACGTCGACGTGCCCAAGCACGGCACCGCGTCGGTCGAGGTGGTCGTCAACGCGGCGCAGGTCGCCGCGCAGAAGCCGCTCGGCGCGATGGTGGTCGTGCTCGACAACCCGTCAGGGGCGGGGGAGTCGCTGCTGGTCAAGCTGAAGTAGGCGCGGCGGGCCTGCGTCTCGCAGGCGCTGCGCGCGAGAGGCGGTCGGGAGTCACCCCCCCGCCTCTCGCGTGGGGCGGGGGGGGTGTGGGCGGGCGGGCGCTTCGGGTGCGTGCCGCGCTGGGCGCGCTCGGGGTTCTGAGAGGTCAGCGCGTGCAGAGCTTCGGGGTGTCGTCCGAGCCGAACCGGTAGTCGTAGGTCTGGCCGTCCGCGGTGACGACGACGCGCATGCCGTCGACGAGTGCCTGCGTGTACGACTGGCCCGGGCTCGCGCAGCCGAGCGACCCGTCGCTGAAGGTGACCGCCTCGGCGCTGACGAGGGTGGGGGTCGAGGTGACTCCGCGTGCCGAGAGATCGGCGACCAGGGCATCCCACCGCGCCTGCGGCACGACGGTGGGGGTGCCCGTCGGCGCGACCGGGCCCGGGGTCGCGGTCTGGAACGGGGGGCGTGTGCTCGCGGAGGCGGACGGGGTCGGTTCGGACATGGATCCTCCCGGGGTGCAGGCGGCGAGGGTCGGCGCCAGGGCGAGGGCCGCGACGGCGAGGGTGGCGGTGAGGAGCTGCCGGCGCATCGGTCCTCCTTCTATCGGAGCGCTGTTGCGTCGAGGCTAGAACCTGTGCCTGCGAAACAGCGGGGAGGGATCAGTCCCAGTCGAGATAGTCCTCGATGAACCACGAGGTCTCGCCGGGGTGGGTCGCGGGGAAGAGATGCCCGGCGCCCTCGACGGTCTTGAGGCTCGCGAGGGCGGGGGCCGACGCCACGAGCCGCTCGCTCTCGGCGAGCGGGGTGACGTCGTCGGCCGTGCCGTGGACGACGAGCACGGGGATGTCGGCGGCGAGCGGGATGTCGGCCGGCTCGGGTGCGAGGAGGAGCACGCCGTTCACGCGGTCGTGGTGGTCGGCCGGGACGGTGCGTGCGACGGTGCCGCCGAAGCCGTGTCCGCCGATCCAGGCGTGGTCGAGACCCACGGCATCCATCACGTCGACGACAGTGCGCGCGAGCGCGTGCACGTCGGCATCGGCGTCGAGGGCGCCCAGGCGCACGACGCGGAAGTCCTCTTCGACGAGGATCGAGGCGAGGGTGCCGAGTGAGCCGATCTCCTGGCCGGTCTCGGGGATCAGCACGAGCGCCGGGCCCGTCCCCTCGTCGATGTACGAGATGGCGCGGCCATCGGGCTCGAACGTCTGGAGCGTCGCGGCGGTCATGGCATCCATTTTCCCCGGGCGGGCGCGGGCGCGCCAATCCGGGGGCGTGTGGGGGTGGTTCGGGGTCGGTGTGGCCCGCCGCTGCGGTCGACCGTACGGCCGGTCTCTGTGGAGCGCGGTCAGTCGTGGATGCGAAGCGGGTCGGCGTCGGCGAGTGCGCGGAGCTCGCGAGTGATCGACGATCGGAGCCCGTCGTGCCGATCGCCGAGTGCGGTGGTGGGGTCCGTCCAGCTGGCGGTGTCGTAGAGCCAGACGGGTCTCTGGACGAGGCCGCGCGGCTCCCAGTCGTAGCGCGGCCAGATGTGCGCGTGGACGAAGGCGTCGGTGTTGCCGAGGATGTCGATGTTGACCCGACGGAAGGCAGGGTCGGCCTCGCGGCAGGCGTTCTCGACGGCGGTGGCGAGGAGATCGGCGTCCGCGAGGAACTGGACGCGGTGCCTGCGAGGCATCTCAGCGAGAGCCTCGGCCCGGTCGCCAGAACCTCCGGTTGGGGCAGGTCGCGGGTGCGTCGGGTGGGTGGGGTGCTTGGGGTGCTTCAGGTGGGGAGTCGCAGATCAGGGGTGCAATTTGTCGACTCGGCGCCGGCTGGCGCGGCCCGGAGCGCGGGCGATCCCAATGTCTGACCCCCTCCATACACTCGAAGATATGGACGAGTACTCGGGGTCGATGGGCAGCGACGCAGACGTCGCCGCTTTGGCGTCGATCGTGGGTGAGGTCGAGGGGGCGGCTGCGGTGGTGCGGGCCGGGCAGGTCGCGGAGGTGCGTGCGCTTGCGGCCGCGGGTCAGCTCGCCGCGCGGCAGGCGGCCGGGTCTCCGGCCGCGGTGCGGGCGCACGATATGG